>JACQVM010000373.1 GCA_016209785.1 Candidatus Melainabacteria bacterium
TGCTCAGGCAGCGCGCAGTCTGCTTGGACAGCTAGCCGATGATGAAAGAATTTACCAGCAGCTCTTTTTAAAACAATGCCACCTTGCTGGTCTATCAAGATTAGACATAGACACACACACACCTTCCAAGCAAACCAAACAGCTCTGTCATGAGCTTGAACGCTGGACTCGTAATGCTTCATACATTGATGGCATATATGCCATAATCACTGCTGAGCTGGCTGCAACAGCATTTTGTCGTGCCGCCATCCCGCATTACGAAGACTATTTTTCCAGGCATATAGACATCTATCCCAGGAAAGACGTGGAAGAGGGTCTTGCCTGGCTACGCTTACATGCCAAACCACAGACACGCCATGCCATTTGGCTCAAAAGAATGTTGGAGGATATTGCAAATCCAACCGGCACTCAAAGCCCTGAGGCAGTCGATATAATATTGAAGGCTGTATTGGCTTTCTTAGGGTGCGAGGATACCGCTGCGTGCAGTTTTCCCAAGGCAGAGTTAGCAGAAATCTAGCTGGGGCAATAGTTTTCTTTTTAAGTTGCAGCTTAACCATGACTGAGCCTACAGTAGCTCAACCTGACCAATACCCATTAGCATTGGCCAAAGCCCCAACACGACCTCACGGTCCTCTCCTGCAAGATATGAAAGATGGCAAGGACTTTGTCGATGAGATGGTTAAAGCTGCTGACACATTACAAGATTACACATTTCACTTTGAAATGACAGCCTACAAGAAAGGTGGCGAGGTAACCGAGGAAGGAAACTTTTATTTTAAAAAACCACGCTTACTACGTCTGGAAGAAGTTGGCCGTTACAAGCGAGGATCTGTGGCTGTTTTACAGCAGGATGGGAAGGTAAGAGCACACCTAGGTGGTGCATTAAAGTTCATTGTAGTGACCTTCAATCCTTATGCTGGAGAACTGCAGTCAGTTAATAATTATCCTATGGTTGATTCTGATTTTTTGTCGCTGGCTCAATTCCTACAGAATTGGGTTAAACAAGGGATACAAAGCCGTGTTTCTGCGGCACCCATGCTGCTGAATGGGAGCACGCAAAGGGTCCTTATGGTAGACATGTACAAAGCCAGTAGTCCCGAAACGGTGTTGAAGCGTGTCTTCGTTGATGAAATTACAAAGCTACCTGTAGAATGGTACGACTTTGTAGATGGTCAATTGTGGTCCAAGTCTATATTTAAGGACATCAAGACAAATGTCGGCTTAACTGATGAAACTTTCACCGTGAAGGGACAATCCAAATGGAATTAACAGCACCAACAATAGCCACAATTTGTCTTCTTGCAGTAGGAATCATTTTTGCTTCCCCAGTTTTATTTCATGGCTTTCGCAGACGCGGCAAGGGCATTAAGTACGAGACAAACTTTGTCATTCAGCGAGCACCACAACTAGCGTCTGTTATCAATATTGGCTTAATTGTTGTGTCTTTTGTTGGCCTAAACCAATTGCTCGCTGACTGTAGTTGGTGTCTACCGATACTTACACAAGCTCAGTTTTTGCCACAGCCAGCACAAGTTGCTCTTTCCTGGCTGGGAGTAAGCATTCTAGTAAGTGGACTTGTTTTTATGATTGGTGGCTGGTACTCGCTGGGAGAATGTTTCTCTACAGATGCTGAAGTTCTTGATGGACACACTGTTCGCAGGGCAGGCCTTTTAAAGTACGTAATGCATCCAGCATATTCTGGAATTATTCAGTCGCTGCTGGGTGCATCTTTAGCTAGCCTTTCATTTGTTTGCGTTGCTTTTACATTGCTCGTGGTAGCACCACTATGGCTGAATCGCGCAAAATATGAGGAGCAGCTCCTTATTGACACCTTAGGGGAAAGCTACACAGCCTATGCTGAAGAACTTAAGTGGAGACGCCTTGTCCCTAGTTTTTTCCCCATTGGGGTTTAAGGGCAGGAACCTTCACTTAAAGTTCGCGTCAAATTTAATCATAGATGCAAGAAGTACTCATTGACCAGGAGAGCCCTAGCCATGCGGTTTAGGTTTAGCCTGGTTAGCTAGTGGGAAAAGAGCTTAGATAGCCAATTTACAAAACTTATGATAGCCTAGAGATAATTTCTAATTTGTGTGCTCTTGCGTGCATGTTATTATTTGACAACTCAGTTGGCTTTGGTTAACTATTGGTTGTTGGTGTATCTGGGGGCTCAGTCAAAACTTGAATCATCTAAGAATGAGCCTTGTAAGATTTGTATTGTGCACAACAACAACTGTAACTTTGGCATTGTCTCTGGCTAGCCTGGCACAAGCAAAAAACAAAGAGCACATCCGCCTGCTTAAGGGCAGCCCAGTAATGTCAACTGAAAACAAGGCTAGCGGCCGACGCTGGGTTAAGGCCAAGATTTTAATCAAGGCTCCTCTTGAGATAGTGTGGAACACTGTTCACGAACAACGCAAGAGTGATCCAGACTTAGCTTACAGCCGTGTCCTGACCCAAAGTAGAAATCACTGTACCCTCGAACAAAAGTTTGTCCTTTTACCCATCATTGGTGCTGCAACATGCGTCATGGTCAACGAGGAAATTCCGCTAGAGCGTATAGATTACCGGTTGGTAAAGTCAGATCATTTCAAGGCTATGGAAGGTAGTTGGGTACTAACCCCGTATGAAGACGGGCACTACACCATTTTAGAGTTAAGCTCATACTTAGATATGGGTTACCCTGTTCCACGTGCTTTTATCGAAACCATTACCGCTAGAAAGCTGGAAAAACGAGTAACCAATGTAAAAAATATGGCTGAAAGAACACAAGGGCGATTGGCTCAACAAATACCAGGCTAAGCACTTACAGTTTAACTAAGCCCAACACTTAAGCTAGTTTTTCTAGCTTACAGAGGTTTTGAGCATGTATAGGTCTCTGGTCTTGCTTCTAGTCCCCGTCTCCACCACCACCAGGGCAAAA
>JACQVM010000375.1 GCA_016209785.1 Candidatus Melainabacteria bacterium
ATGTTGCAGGCCATGAACACTGGTCACGGTGGCTCCATGACTACAATTCACGCCAACTCTCCACGTGATGCCACCAAACGTCTTGAGAATATGATTTTGATGTCAGGTGTAGAAATGCCAGGCAAAGCTGCCCGAGAGCTTATAGCATCTGCGCTGCAGGTAATTGTCCAGATTCGTCGTCTAGAAGATGGAACACGTCGGGTCACTGAAATATCAGAAATAACTGGTATGGAAGGAGATGTAATTGCCATTAACACCATGTTCCATCTAGAAAGAGAAGGGCGTGATCCAAGGGGATTCTTTAAATGCAGACACGTAGGCTCTGGATTACCACCGAAGTTCTTGGAGCAGCTTGAGCAAGAGGCTGTGCCCTTTAAACTTGAGTGGTTGCGCTAGCAAGGAGACGCACGCATGTCACTCGTGGGTGTTTTGCTGTTTACTCTCATTGTTGTTGCAGGTGTATTTTGGATTGCTCACATTCGTAGTGGACATTCAAGTGAGCTAAACCGCTTAGAAAAGCACAAACGGAAGCTGGCTGAGAAAAGGCCGCTGGAGCTAGAAGAAGACATCTTTGCTCAGCAAAGAGATGATTATCTAGCAAGGCTTCTGTCCCAGGCAGGGTTGGAAGCCAGGTATGACTCAATGAAGACCCAATGGATTTGCTGGGCCGTTGGCACAGGCGTTGGGCTCATGGCACTGGCTCTGATAGCAGGAGCTCCTGAACTGGGTTTTCTAGGCCTTATTTTAGGTGTTCCAGCAGGTGCAGCAGGATTCATTATGTACGTACAGCAGCTTGCTAAAAGACGTCAGAATAAGATGACAGAACAATTGCCTCAGGTTCTGGAGACAATGTGTAGCTCACTAAAAGCAGGCTCGCCTGTCATGGAAACATTTAAGATGCTTGCCGAAACTGCTCCTGAGCCTATTCGGTCTGAATTTAAGCGTACACTTGTTTCCTTGCAGTTGGGGAAATCTTTCCGTGAGTGTATGAGTGAAATGGCCAACCGCATTCGTACTCCAGATTTTAAGCTCTTAGCGCAAGCTATTTTTATCTCTCAAGATGTTGGAGCTAACTTGGCTGATGTGGTAGCTACTATTGCTGAGGCTATTCGCGAGCGCTTTAAACTACGTGATTTCATGAATAGCTTAACTGCTCAAGGAAAGGCTACGGCAGTTTTTATTGGATTTTTACCTTATGGCATAACTGGTGCTACTTACTTAATGAGTCCTAGCTACATGATTCCATTTTTTAATCACCCTATAGCCAGACTTATTTTTATAGCTTTGGTCATTTGGGAATTTATTGGATTTTATATTCTTATTAAAATGACAACGTTTGAGGTCTAGAGATGACCGTACTAGTAGGTGTTTTAACCTTCGTTGTGGTTGCAGGACTTCTGCTTGTAGTCTTTCAACCAGTCTTTACACAGTACGTTGATAGTTATGCTGTAAGGGTACGAGCACGTAAGGGTCGCAGTGAGACAGCAGCCGAGGTGCCAAAAGAGTCAGTGCTTCTGACTACCTGTAAGACTGTCGGACAGTCTTTGCTGGGTGTTTTGCCCATGCTTGCTGACAAGAGAACAAGCACGCTTCTCTTGCAAGCTAACTACCGAACTCCAGATCATCTAGCAATTTTTATTGGAATAAAAGCAGTGGTGGTGTTTACTTGTGTGTTTTTTGCACTGTTAATGACAGCAGGAAACCCAGCTAGCGTCCTGCTTGCTGTGCCTATTGCAGTATGTGGCTGGCTGATTCCAAACTTTTTTCTAGCAGGTCGTGTGAAGGCTCGCCAGGCCCAGGTCTTAAAGGAGCTACCTACTATTATTGATCTTTTAATTGTTTGTGCTCAAGCAGGTCTTGGCTTGCTTATGTGCGTCGATAAGGTGAGCAAGGAGGTAGCCGAAACTTGCCCTGTGCTGTCTAGTGAGCTTAAGCAGCTCATCAATGACGTAAAAATCTTTGCTAAGTCTGTTCCTCATGCACTCGCAGAAATGGGTGAACGTTGTGGAGTAGAGGAGCTGATAAACATGGCAAGTGCCTTAATTGCTGCCGAGACAAAAGGTTCCGACATAAGCTATCCCTTAAGACAGCAATCGGAGGCACTGCGGGACCGCTTAAAGAGAAGGAAAGAAGAACAGGCAGCAAAAGTGCCAGTAAAGATGGTGCCTGTCATTATGCTCTTTATAATGCCGCTTATTATGTGCCCAATGTTAGGACCAGCAGTAATTACCATTATGCAAGCCCTTGGACCTGTCTTTGGTGGGAGTAAGTAAAGCAGTTAAGTCATTTTATAATTTAACGCGTGGCACTAGTTTGGCGGCTAACGCAACCGTTGCTAATACCTTTTGGCGACGTTTAGCTGGACTTGTCACCAGGACACAGCTTAAGCCAGGAGAGGGGTTAGTCTTAGAGCCATGCCAGTGTATTCACATGTTTTTTATGAGCTATGCAATTGATGCTGTGTTCTTAGATAGCAAAAACCATGTGGCTGGCACGGTAGAAAACATCATGCCATGGCAGGTTTCTGGCTTTTATGCTAATGCTAGAAGCTGCCTTGAGTTGCCTGCTGGAACAATCTCCCAAACGCTTACTAGGGTAGGAGACATAATAAAAGTAACCGATGAGTTTACACTACCGAAAACCTAAAATGGATAAGATTGGCTTTTCAAAAAAAATTGCTGAAGCAGTGGCTGCTGCTATGGCAGGTCCTAAAGGAATGGACACTTTGCCTGCCTCCCTCACCTTTGCTAAGTCAAGCTTGGGCAAAGGGCTGACTGGTTTAGGCAGGAAAAAGGACAGCCCTATAC
>JACQVM010000376.1 GCA_016209785.1 Candidatus Melainabacteria bacterium
CTCTTAAAGAGGACAGTGTTATCAAGTTATTTGTGAGAATGAAAACGATTTCCATTTACACCACAAAGACGTAAGCACATAATTAGCATGGCGTGCCCAATACTTAAGGATCACGTCCTGAGGGCTTTTGTTGAGAGTTTCTACCTTTAGGGCAATATGACTACTTTACAGCCAGTCAAAGCCCCGCCCTTAAGGGCGGGGTGCTTACAAGGAATACGGCACTGGCGTGAACCCCTGCTGCATCTACCGCTGAAAGACCCCGGCGTTAACGCCGGGGTCTGCCCGCATGGGATGATTTGCCATAGTCGCAAGGTACATCCGGCAGTAGTGCTGTTCTTTGGTGTCTGTTTGGCGTTGTTTCTAGCAAGCTTGGCACGTGAAGCAGTGGCAGCCGAGGGGTTATCTTCCAACAACGGACACTCAAGGGTTTGGCAGCAAGAACATGTTCTGTTTTCCCAAGCCAAGACACCATCTTCTGACATAGATTTGTATAGTCCAGACAAAGCCTCAGCGTTGGTAAAAGGTACCGTAAGAGCCTTTTCTGATGATCGCCCAATTGCTAACGCACTTGTAGTAGTGATAAGGGCAGACGCAGAAGAAAGGCGATTTGAAGCCACCAGTGCTGCTGATGGCAGTTTTACGCTCAGCGGACTTGAGACAGGGGATTGGACACTTACCGTATCAGCCGAGGGTATGTTGTCTGCTTCGCAGAAGATTTTACTAGCATTAGGTGAGACAAAGGTAGTTAGGATTTTACTTGCCGACCTTGAGGCAGAAGAAATTCTACGGATTACTGGAAAGCGCACGCTTATTCATCCAGATAACATTGGCAGCACGACCAATCTTGGCAAGAATTTTATCCGTGAGTACAGGTCAGGTAACGACCTAAGAAACCTCATCACCACGACTCCAGGGGTGATGCCAGACAGTTACGGCAATATTATTGTGCGTGGTGAACATGATGCCCTTAACTACGAGCTTGATGGGGCTGTGCTCCCGGAATCTGCTGGTGTCTTGCAGCAGAGTCAGTTTGTAACACCACGCTCACTGGAGTCTATGCGCGTGGATATTGGAGGGTATCAAGCCAAAGATGGTGGTGGACCGCTTGGTGCAGTGGTGCGTATGAAGTCTCTGCCAATTAAAAGCAAGCCCACCTTTAACATTGGTGGGCAGCTAGGAGGACCTTTGGCAGGCAACATTACCTTTTATGCAAGTGGTGCAGTCAGTCAAGATCCAAAAAGCATTTTGCACCGACTTAAGTTTGAAGCATCTGGTCAAACCGTTGGGACTAGCTTGGGATTAAGTCCACCGGTTAAGCACTTTGTGAGAAACGGGCGCGCAGATCTTAACTACTTAGGCAAGCTTGAGTTTGCACCAAGCGAGAAAGACACCATCAGGCTTACAGCACTTTTCAATGAGTCTTTTATGCAACTGCCTACCTCAGGTACCTCGCGTGGTTTTGGTGTACGCATGAGCCAGCACGATCGCCAAGATCTTGCCATGGTGAGCTATCATCGCCGATTTGATAAGTATTTGGACCAACTCAACCTGCACATAATCAATGCTTTTTATTCTGAGCGAGTTAAAAGTCGCAATGCATTTGATCCATTGCCGCTAATAAATGGTGAGGAGGGCTCGGCCAATTCTGTGTCTCCTTTGGCTAAGCGCTTTAATTATGTCTTTTCTGCTCAAGGAGATGTCTCAAAGACACTTTTCAATACACACAAACTAACCGCTGGGTTTCTTTCGGAAGTTAGACCTGTCCGGACTCAGTATGCTGGACTTTATTACAACGCTGATTTGCTGGCAACGTTTGCAGCCCAAGAACAAGCTCGCTTGGCCGGTGACACGCTCAACACAAACCCTCTTCCTTATGCTGCTTCCATTAGCCCTTTTACAGGGGCTCCTGGTGGACCATTGTTTGTTGGAAATATTGGACGCTTCCGTGGTTTGCGCTATCTGCAGAGTGCTTACTTGCAGGACTCGTGGAGACCAACAACAGGTGTTTTAAAACGGTTGACATTGGATGCTGGTGTTCGTGTTGATGTATACCATGGCGTCTTTGGTGACACTCTTAAGGTATCAGAGGCCATTGCGACTATTCCTGATGTACCAATGTTTTCGCTGCAGCCTTTTCAAAAACAACGAGTAACAGATGCTCAAGCTAGTGGAAGATTTGGAGGAGCTCTAGTTCTTACAAAAAACACTGTGTTGCGCGGATCATTTGCCAACATTTTTCAACCACCGCCAGTGGATGTGCTGGTGCAACCACCTCAAGTTAGCCAAGGTCCAATTAATGGGATATTTAACGGTACAGTGCGTCCTTTAAGAGCAATTAGAGGGCAGCTTGTTGATGTAAGCATTGAACAGCAGATTGGCCCACGGTTTGTTACGCGGACAAACTTGTTTTACAAGAAGCTCAAAAATTTTGGTGACTCTGGCGTGATTCCCAATACACCCATTTACAACAGGCTCTCGTTGAGTAATTTGGAATCCTATGGCATTGAAACGCGCATGGATCTTAAACCAGATGGTCAGGGGTATGGATTTAATGGGTTCTTGTCAAACACGGTAGCTGTTGCTAAATTGGCAGGCTGCAAGTGCATTACAGGTGGTGTTTATGAGGTTGAGGAGGGTGCTGTCTTACAGACATATCCTGATCATGACCGCCGCTATACGTTGTCGGCTGGCTTAGGCTACAAAGCACGATCTAACATGTGGATTCTAGGTGATGTGTCTGTTTATACTGGTTTACCGGATCGCAATAATCCACTATTTTTTGGTCCTCAACCTGCCCGTACACCTGTTCGTACCATGCTAGGTGTTAGTGCCGGTTACAAGCTGCCTCAGAAGTGGCGACAGTCACATCGGCTTATGCCAGCATCGGTTGATGTGCGTATAGACAATATTCTCAATCAACGTCTGCCCATCAATCTAGGCAGTCCTTTCCAAGGAACTCGTTTTTCATTGCCAATACGTGTATTAGCGGGAATGAACTGGGAAGTCTAATCCGGTTACCTTAAGTAGTCCTTGAGCCTTATAGCTTTAATGTCGCTGCGTAGCTTTGTCATGGCTTTGTTTTCTACTTGACGGACTCTTTCCCGGGAAATTCCTAACACCTTGGCTGTTTCTTCAAGCGACATGGGGGAGTTTCCGGACAAACCAAAGCGAAGCAAGATGACATCCTGCTCTCGTTGTGTCAGATGTGAGAGTAGCTCCAATACGTCCCTGGTGAGCAGTCGGGTTGCTGCAGCATCCTCTGGGGACTGGATTGACTGGTCTTGCAAGAGCTCTCCTAAGGTGGTGTCAAATTGCTCTCCGTAGGTTGCATCCAGTGACACAAGCTCACGTGAGGCACCAAAGGCAAGGAGTACTTTCTCCTTGTCGAAGCCTGTGTGCTGCACAATTTCATCGAGTGTTGGCCTGCGACCCAAGTTTTGTGCTAACTGTCTAACTTTCTTTCGTAACCTGGACAGCAGTTCTCCCATATGAACAGGTATACGAATGATACGAGACTTATCAGCTAAGGCGCGAGTAATTGCCTGACGAATCCACCAGGTGGCATAAGTAGAAAACTTGTAGCCTCGCTCAGGGTCAAACTCTTCCACTGCCCGCAGCAGCCCTAGGCTTCCCTCTTGAATCAAATCCTGAAAGCTTAGCCCGCGATTTGTGTAACGTTTAGCAATGCTAACCACCAAGCGCAAGTTGGCTTGAGCGAGCTTTCTGCGTGCAGATAGATCACCCAATCTTGTGGCCCTTGCTAATTCAATTTCTTCAGGGCCCTTAAGCAGCTTGTGGCGAGAAATTTCCTGCAAATAAACCTTTAGTGAGTCTTCTTCAACTGTTGGTGGTTTAGCTTCTTCTAGTGTAAAGTCAGACTCACAGGCCCAAGTGATAGGTTCGCCCTCAAGTTGGACTTCCAAGTCGGCAAGCCCACCAAGCTCTTCAGCTTCTGCCGACAAACTTCCTTGGGTTATCCGTTGTTTTTTGCTTAACGATTTATCTTTCATTTTGGCTTATATACTTGGGTAAACTTGCTGGCAAGCTTTGTTTGCAGCAGAGTTAGCCCACGCCTGCTTGGCAGACGTTTGTCGCCTGGTGTGACGTACTTATAGTTTTTAGGCTAACACAAACAGCAAAAAGTTGCTGCTCGTGTTCTGTTGTCCTGAAGGGCTGGCAGGCACACGAGTGTTTACATACTTTGCAAGAGCTTGCTAGACTGGGTGGCTAAAGCATCTCTTGGGGGAAATAGCCTTGCTCGATGTGTCAAAAAAAATAAAAACCTTACGTATTGCAACTGCACAAGCAACTTTAAAAGTTGGCCCAGCCACGGTAGCTCTGGTTAAGGAAGGAAAGATCCCTAAAGGCGATGCACTGACCATAGCTAAGGTGGCTGCCATCCAGGCAGCCAAGGATACAAGCCACATTATTCCTTATTGCCATCCACTGCCAGTGGATTTTGTAGGGGTGGATTTTGAGCTAGCCCAAACAGCAATTACTGTTACTGTCACTGTGAAGGCAGTCTATAAGACCGGTGTGGAGATGGAGGCTTTGACTGCAGCTTCAGTGGCGGCGCTTACCATGTACGACATGCTGAAAATGCTGGATGCAGACATGGAAATTTTCAAGGTGAAGCTGCTGGAGAAAAAAGGCGGCAAGTCTGATTATACAGAAAAGTATGCAGTGAAGCTTCGTGCGGCAGTTCTTGTAACTTCTGACTCAGTTGCGGCAGGCAAAAAAGACGATGTGTCTGGCAAGCTCATTGCTGAGCGCTTGCAACTTGAGGGATTGGAAGTGGTTGACTATAAGGTTATTCCTGATGATGTTGATACGATAGCTCTTACCTTAGAACAATATGCGGATGAGGCAAAGGTTGATCTTGTTCTGACCACGGGCGGAACTGGTTTTAGCCCACGAGATTGTACTCCTGAGGCAATGGTGAGGGTGCTAGAAAGGGAAATCCCAGGGATACCTGAAATTACACGCAGCTATGGACAGGAGCGCACACCGTATTCAATGCTGTCACGCGGCAAGGCTGGAATTCGAGGCAAGACAATTATTGTAAATCTGCCTGGATCTAAAAAGGGTGTCATAGACTCCCTTGAATCACTTTTCCCAGCCTTGTTGCATGCTTTTAAGATGCTCTGGGGTGGTGCTCACTCATCACCAATGCAGAGA
>JACQVM010000377.1 GCA_016209785.1 Candidatus Melainabacteria bacterium
CACATCTTATATTGGGTCTTCCAGGCGAAAGTCGTACGCATATCATGAAGACAGTTGGCCAAGTTGCCACATGCGGAGTCGATGGAATTAAAATCCATCAGCTTGTTGTTTACAAGGACACTCCTCTAGAAACTGATTATCGCACTGGCAAGCTTACAGTACTGGACGAAGACAATTATGTAGAGCTGGTTGCCGATTCTCTGGAACTACTGCCACCACATATGGTTATCATGCGCCTTGTAGCTGAAGGACACAAAGATGAAATTGTGGCTCCGACATGGTCGTTCCACAAAGATCGAGTACTTAACAAAATTAATCACATACTCACAGACAGAAACACTCACCAAGGAATCAGATACAGAACTCCTCAACACTAGTGTTCACCGTTTGCATATTGCCTAATTTTTGCTCACTCCACCACACAAAAACCTGTTAATCTGTTACCTATTGTGGGTACACATGATTTAGCATCGGAGATTGTCCATGAGCGGAGCTGGCAGACCAAAAGCAACAGATGGTAAAGGCACTGAACAGTCCGGTGTTGGTTCCGGTGATGTTACAGACATACTTCTTGCAGCAGTACACCTAGAACGCCAAGCAACAGTCCCTCACGCTGCAACCGCTTACAGGGTTGGCGACCATTCTCAAGCCTCTAAGCACTTAGGCAACTGTCAAATTGTTGGTGAAGATCACGTAGCCCCAGGAATAAAGACCCCTGCCGATGGCACCCTTGTGACAGAAAACAAGGACGGCAGCAAGGTAATTGAATTCCCCAATTCCACAAAAGCTACACTTCCATCTGACAGCTCCATTCAAAAGGCTTCACGAGCGGCTGACGGTAGTTTTGTGCTTGCATACAAAGACGGCACTAAATTGACCGGCAGTTCAGATGGGGCTCAACTAACCATTGCGTATCCTGATGGACAAAAACTTACCAAGCGTAAAGATGGCACAACAGTAACTGAAACTCCCAATGGGAATGTCACTACAAAACATTTAGACGGGACGACCATTACTGAAAACAACACTCTTCACACGAAAATGATTGACAGCACCGACGGCCAGACAGTGACCACGCGCGCCGATGGTACCCAAGTCACCAAGCATCCAGATGGCACCAAGACAACCGAGTGGACAGACGGGAGAAAACTAACCGAGAATACTGACGGGAGTAAAGTCTATGAATTTCAGTATCCTGACGGCACCAAAGTAATCGACCGGCAAAACAAGGATGGCACGTATGTCAAAGAATACTCTACCGGTTTGAAGGAAACCAAAGATAAAGATGGCACAGTGGTTACCCAATATCCCGATGGCAGAAGCATCACACGCACCACCGACAGTATCACCATCAAGCAAGAAACAGACGGGACTACCGTCACCGAAAAGCCAGATGGAACTGAGATTACAAAGCATCCTGATGGAAAAGTCGAAACAATAGCAGCAGACAGCACCAAGACAACTCTATTGCCTGATCAAACAAGAATAGTTGAAAAACCAGATGGCAGCACTACAACAGAATCTCCCGACGGAGTCAAGAAGACGCACCTTGCTGATGGAACACAAATTACAGAGTTTCCCGGCGGGTTGAAGAGCACAAAATATCAAGATGGAAGCACCAAGACAGAGGTACCTGATGGAACAATATCAATAACTGACAAGGATGGCCGTGGTTATTCCAGGGCACAAGACTCCAACGGACGTGTCTTCGAGCAACACTGGGGCCCTAAGCCAACAGACAATTACAGCATCACACAGGACAGTGATGGCATCCTAAGGGGGCAAGATAGTGCAGGCAACCAAATAAGCAAACTTCCAGACGGAACCCTGGAAGTTCAAAATCCTGCTACTGGCGCGCGTTATACTCGAACACCTGATGGTCAAGGTGGATATAGTGAGAATCACCAAGGGTCCGAGTGGGACGACACTTTTTCCCTTACCAAAGGTCCTGACGGCCGCATAGAAACTAGAAACAAGCCTGCTGACCAGCCATTGCGAGAAATGGACAATCCGGCTGTTAAGGCAGAACGCGACAAGCTTCAAGAACTAGCCGAGAAAAAGATTACTGATCCACATGAGCTGGCTAAGTTCCATGCCAATATGGCACGCCTTGAAGATCGAGCTACGGCGCAAGGGTTAAAGCCACAGGAGGTAGCCGAAACCTACAAACAGCTAGGTCGTCTCTTAGAGCACAAAGGTGAAGAGCCCACTACCGAGGCTGAGCGTTTAAAGTTAGCTCAAGAAGTAATAAGTCAAGCTGCTGACCCCACTACCATTGAACAAGGCTATCACAGCACCTGCAATGTAACAACCATTGAAACCCGTACCTACACCAGACAACCATCAGCAGCAGCTAAGCTTATCACCGACGTTGCCACTGACGGCAGATATAAGGCTGCCGATGGCACAATAGTTAGCTTTGATTACTTAAGTCCAAGCTTAAGACCTCATGAAAGGGGCGAACGTTGTTTTGCTAGCCAACTGTTCCAGGTTACGGCAGTGAATGTCCACTACGCTAAAGAAAACGCAAAAACGAACCCACCTGGGCAGATTCACTATGAGCAAATAAGAGAAATTCATCCATGGCGAGCTGACACTGATGATTCCCATAAGGATGACTCTGGCGAGCGCTTATGGGATTGGTCTAAAAGACCGCCACAAGAAGTTACTGACAAAGACGGCACCCCAATACGTGTTCCAAATTTAACCGAAGACGATCTTGTTGAGGTCAACAATGCAATTACAGGTGAAACTACAGATGATGTAGTAATAGCCCACCGCGAGGATTATAGCGGCGAAGGCAAGAGAACAACAAAAATTGACACAGAAGATGATCTCACTCAGCGCCTGGCACAACTGCAAAGAGATGGCCGATTACCTGTCATAGTCCGAGTTCAGACAGGCAACGAGCCATTTTACACTGATTCAGGAGCAGGCGCCGCAGGTGGATCGGGCGGGGCGCATGTAGTAACCATTACCGATTACCAGCCTGGTCCACCACCAAAGGTTTCTGTAGACAACCAATGGTGGAAGTCAAGCGATCGTCTTGGTCCAAATGCCATGGCTGTTCATGATTTGTTCCTGTCTATGCGCAGCCCGGATAATGCAGGCACCATTGCAGCGCTCGGCAATGATGTAATGACAAATCGTGAAAATGGCACCTCTGACACTTTCAAAGAATTTGAATTCCTGCGTCTAAAACAACTGGCTGGTCATCTTGATAATGACAATTTTGAAGATAGGCTTGAAAGACGGATGGCTGAGGCCGCACGTCGCTGGCAAGCACAAAGAGCCGATGGTTCTTTTAATCAAAATGAATATGACAAGGCAATGTCCAAACTAAATGACATGACCACAAGCTCACCACCAGACAAGCGTCTTAGTCTATTAGAAAGGCAACACCGCTCTGGCATACTCTCAGATCAAGCCTATGAAGATGCTCTTATAGCTGCAGGACAAGCTGCAACAGGGAAGTGGACAAAAGAAAACAGTGACGGTACTGCTGATCAATCAGAACGACAACGAACCACCACTAAATGGGCTCAGCTCCTATCCCAACTTAGTCCTGATAGACGCCAAAGAGTTCAACTAGAGTCATCACGTGTCTAGCTTGGCACCCTGAGCTCATTGAGCTTAAGCAACAGTTAGTCAGTCCTATCTCGCAACATCAACGCAGCACCAATAATGCCTGCATAGTCACCCAGTTCGGCTTTTACAATCTCAATCTTTCTTGCAGGGACTTTAAGTGCACGTTGCTTAGCCTCCTTAGCTGCCACTTGAAAGTAAAGATCCACTGCTTCAATGAGTCCCCCACCTAAAACAATGCGCTGCGGGTTAAGGAAGTTCATGACCGTAGCCAGCCCCATCCCCATAAACTCAGCGGCCTGTGTAACCGCACGCACCACCATTTCATCTTTAGCTTCTACAGCATCAGCCAATGCTTTAGACCTCAATATACCTTTGCTTACATCTATCCTGTCACGTACTACAGAGTCAGTTCCTTTGTTAAGCTCTGCCACAACATGCTTAGCTATGGCAGTTCTAGAGGCATATGCCTCTAGGCAGCCCAAGCAACCACAGCCGCAAAGCCTCCCATAGGGATCTAAAACAATGTGTCCTATTTCACCTGCTGTTCCTGTAGCACCACGATAAAGCTGTCCACCTTGCACAATCCCAGAGCCAATCCCTGTACCCACAAAAATGCAGACAAAATTATCACATTTGCGTCCAGCCCCAAAATTGAGCTCACCAATAGTAGCAATCTCCACATCGTTGCCCAACATGCAGGGTAATCCATAGTGCTCCGACAGAGGACCGGCAAGAGGCAGATCGTTTATACCTATATTGGCTGCATATACAAGAACACCCTTAGCCCGGTTAACTTGCCCAGCCGCACCAATGCCAATTCCTGCCAGACACTTGGGATCAACCCCTGCTTCTGCCATTGACTCATCTATAACAGACGTAAGCCGCCTTAAGACATCGTCTTGCTCTGAGACTTGTCTGGTCTTTTTCTTTCCTGTGCCAGCAAGCCGCCCTGTCTCCAGGTTAACTACACCAGCAATAATCTTTGTCCCACCAAAATCAACGCCTACTGCAAACTTCTCTGGCATACGCCCTCCGCCAACCAAACTTATTCTACTTCTTTGACAAACTGTATGCAGGCTTGCTGACCGGCACAATGCCTTAAGGGGTGTCAGCTAGAGAATCTCTGCTCAGAGAAACAACAGGACTTATCACTGGAGAAGATATGGCTGGAGAAGTGGCAAAAACAGCCAAAGAATTAGCTACACACCGCTGACAAGAGTTAGCATTTCTTGTTACGGTCCTGCCGTTAACCACCATGGTCGTGGACCCGCCACCGTCTAAGTTTAGTGCGTCAGCAGCACCCAACTTGTCCATCAGTTTAGCTAGATCCCATAGTGTGTGTGGTCCTTCCACAGTAACAAGCAGTAGATGATTGTCCCATGTGACACCGGCTCCAGTGCGAGCCGTAATATGGCGTCCAGCCCAAGCCTTACCAAAGCTTTCTCCTTGGAGATCAACAAAAAGCTTTCCTTCTTTAATCAGGAGTGGTCCACCACTTACTGCACTTACGACATCCCTCCACGTATCTGGAGTAGTCTGCCAGCTAAGCTTAACTTGGTCACCCTTTTGCAGGTAGGATATAGCGCTATCCTTCCTGTCACTCAAGACATATCCACCCCAAGGAATACCCATTTCCCTCACGCCTGTATCGGCAACCACCCCATTGCTGTTAACTGCAACAAGGCAGCCTGCATATGCCATACGTATACAACTACCCCAGTGGCGTGTATAAGCAATAAGTTTTGAGCCTGTTCGTCTAGGCTGATTGACATTGTTTACCCATATCCTAGACACAGCCGGGTTAGAAGTTTCTGCTATGCCATGCAGATTGACACGATCTACCCTTACAAAGCCACAATGAGTAATCCCCATTGATACACGATTGTAAAGCGGCCCAGCTACCCACTCTCTATTGAGAATAAGTGTGCCTAATGGTGTACCGTCTTTCTTAAAGTAATTAGCATTAACAGCAGCCAGAGCCCGCATTTGCCTGGCTTGATTGTTAACGCCGGACAACCGATTGCCCACGTGGGCAGCCAGCACAGGTCGTACTACTGTCGAAGCATTTACCATATCCACGTCAATGACATTTATGCTTAGTAAACCACGATAAGTTTTGTGCACCACCCCAGGGTAGATGATTTTGCCCTTCAGACAACCAACAAGGTTTTGAGGCGCTGGCACACGCACAGCCTTGCGCTTAGCGCACGGCCTCGACTCTTTAGAACATGGCACCACCTTAGCACCACGCCTTTTCATACTTTTACTGCCCGTCCTTGCAACAGAATTTCTTACCTTGCAGGGAGGCTTAACCAGAATGCGTCCGTTAAACGCTGCATTGGAAACACCTGGCACAACGGACAGCGCAAAAACATTGGAGCTACCCCAAGCCAGACAAACGAAACCACAAACAAGTGCAAGGACAACGCACAAAGCTGACGATCTTACCGGCGTTGCCTTCCTCATCAGTGAGCCTCCAACATAACAGCGAGCATGTAGCTGTTATTCCCAATTAATAGCGTCAACTAACATAAAGCTCAAGCTCAAGACATCGCAAACAGTACGACATAAATGCACTCTAAAATGTTTCCGCAGCCCTTTGCAACCAGAGCTGCCAGGCTTAACAAACAGCGCTTAAGAAGTGGGGAAGGCACTATGAGATAATTGGCAACTATGGCAAGTTTCCTGCAAGGAAGGCAAATTCATGGGACGTGTTGTCCTAGGCATGATTGGGCTTGGTACGGTTGGCACTGGCGTGGTTCAGCTTTTGTCACAGCACCGTCATCTCACTCTTAAGAAGGTAGCTGTACGAGATCCAAGTCGCAAGCGCAACACCAATGCCCAACTAACGGTCACAGGTGATGTATCTGAGGTAATTGATGATCCTGAAATAGAGGTGCTTGTCGAGGTGATGGGCGGAGAGCAACCCGCGCTTGAGTACCTTGAGCGAGCCATTGGGCAGCACAAACACATTGTAACTGCTAATAAGGAAGTGTTAGCAAAACATGGACCAAGGCTGTTTCAGCTAGCCAAGAAAAAAGGAGTTGCAATTTTTTTTGAAGCTTCGGTAGCAGGTGGAATACCACTTATTTCAACCATTCACAAGGGTCTTGAAGCAAACAGGCTTTATTGTGTTACTGGCATCTTAAATGGCACCACCAATTTCATCTTGTCCAACATGGAAGAAAAAGGAGACAGCTTTGCATCATCACTTGCTACCGCCCAAACACTAGGCTTTGCCGAAGCAGATCCTACAGCTGATATTGACGGTCATGATGTTGCTTACAAGTTGTCCATTCTTTCTGCCCTTTCATACGGCAGATTTGTTCATCCAGACTCAATTTACAAAGAAAGCATTCGTCAGATCTCAGATGAAGATATTGTGTACGCAGCCGAGCTTGGTTATCGAATAAAACTTATAGGAACAACACAACGCCTGGCTAATAATAAGCTGGATGTGCGTGTGCATCCAATGTTTGTAAATTTGCATCATCCGTTAGCCTCAGTTGCTGGATCTAACAACGGCATTCTTGTAGCAGGAGATGCAATAGGAGAACTGGTACTTGTCGGTCCTGGTGCAGGACAAATGCCCACTGCTTCAGCAGTGGTGGGTGACATCATCAACTTAGCCTCTGCGTTGCAACTACCTGATTTTGCAACGTACTTCCAGATTGAGATAGCTTTGGAGTGGGCACACGCAATGTCAATTGAGTTGTTGAGCTGCCCGTTTTATCTGCGTCTTCAAGTTGCTGACACACCTGGCGTCATAGGACAAATTGGCACCATATTTGGGTCCCACAATGTGAGCATTCAAAGCATAATCCAGCGCGGTGTTTGTGAAAAAGGAGCAACAATAGTAATTTTGACGCATGCTGTACTTAACAAGAATATGCTTAGTGCTATAAACGAACTTAAAAAATGCAGCTTTCTCCATGAGCTGGCAAGCTGCATTGCCATTTTTGTTAGGTCTTAAAATGCATAGCCAATACCCGCTAATTGAAAGATACAGGGACTTCTTGCCGGTGTCGGCAACCACACCTATCATCTCGCTAGGCGAAGGAAATACACCACTGATTAGGGCAAGCAATCTGCACCACTTTCTTGGTGCTCCATCACTTAAGCTTTACCTTAAGCTAGAAGGATTAAACCCTACCGGAAGTTTCAAGGATCGCGGCATGACGCTTGCCATATCCAAAGCCGTTGAATCCGGAGCAAAGGCAGTCATTTGTGCCTCAACAGGCAACACAAGCGCATCTGCTGCTGCCTTTGCTACCAAGGCTGGACTTACTTGTTATGTATTACTCCCTCACGGCCATGTAGCTTTAGGCAAGCTAGCACAAGCCATCTTGTATGGTGCCCGGATAATTCCTATTAAGGGAAACTTTGACCAGGCCTTGGAGTTTGTGAGGAATCTTGCCGACCAATGTCACATAACAATTGTCAATTCTGTTAACCCCTATCGGCTAGAAGGACAAAAAACAGCAGCCTTTGAGGTTGTAGAACAACTTGAAGGTGTACCAGATTATCTTCTTATTCCTGTAGGCAACGCCGGCAATATAAGCGCTTACTGGCGAGGTTTCAAGCTTTTAAGAAAAACTGGCGGTGCCAATGCCACACCACACATGTTTGGGTTTGAAGCCCAAGGGGCTGCTGCCATAGTTCGTGGTCAGCCAATAGCTAATCCTGAAACAATTGCCACAGCCATCCGTATTGGTAATCCAGCAAGCTGGCAGGAAGCTATAAAAGCAGCCTCCGAATCAGACGGTCAGATTGACTCAGTAACTGATGACCAAATTATAGAGGCGTACAAGCTCTTAGCTAAACTAGAGGGAATCTTTTGTGAACCATCAAGTGCTGCTTGCCTAGCTGGGCTAATTAAACACTTAAGCATGGGCACCATAGCCAAAGATGCAACGGTTGTTTGTGTGCTAACAGGCAATGGACTCAAGGACCCTGACACCCCACTGAAGGTAAGCAATGTCGATTTAGCACCGGTGGAGGCAGATTTGCAAAAGCTCAAGACGGTAATGGGATTTTAGTGAAAGGCAAGACCATTAAGATACAAGTTCCAGGGAGCACTGCCAATCTTGGCCCAGGGTTTGATGCTCTGGCGCTAGCATTGGGGATATACACTAATCTTACCTTTGAGCTTAGCGAGCAAAAACAATCACACAGATCTCCTATAACCTTAAAGGGTCCAATAGCTGCTGCTTTGTCAGTCGGACAGAACAACTTAATTTACAAGGTATTAAGCAGCATATGGCAAAATGAGCAGCAGTTGCTGCACAAAGTACACATCACCGTCGAATCAGACATACCGCCAGCCAGAGGACTAGGCAGTAGTGCAGCAGCCATAATAGGCGCCATCTGGGCAGCAAATTATTTACAAGGACATAGCCTCAATCACAAAATGCTCCTCCAGACTGCCACCACCTTTGAGGGCCACGCTGACAACCTGGCTGCCAGCCTACTAGGTGGGTTGGTGGTCTGTGCGTCCGGAGCGAATGACAAAACCATTGTTGCACAAAAGTTAACCTGGCCAGCAGATTGGCATACATTGGTGGTTGTTCCACAGTATTGTCTTGCCACAGACAAAGCTAGATCAGTGTTGCCAAAGAAAGTACCCCTGAAAGATGCAGTAACAAACATTCAGTCCTCAGCTTTGCTTGTTGCTGCCGTCAATACTCAAGATGAAGAAGCATTGCAGCATGCGCTGCACGATAAGCTGCATGAGCCATATCGCTTAAGGCTAGTACCAGAGCTAGCTGAGGTTCGCAAACAATTAGCCGGACTACCTTATCTTGGCTGTGTTTTAAGTGGGGCTGGCTCGTCAATATTAGTCATTGTCAATAAACAACACAAAGACCAAATTTTTCAGTGCCTCACTCAGTGGGCGGTAAATCTTTCCTTGCCTCCTCAGGTCCTAGACTTACCAGTTGACTACCAAGGACTAAAGGTACTTAAAGATGAGTAAGAGTATTGCTGTCCTTAAATTTGGCGGGAGCTCCGTTAAAAGCATCGGACGAATGCAGCACGTAGCTAAAATCATTGATCAGTGGCGGCAGTCACAGCTCACACTTGTAGTTGTTTCGGCTATGGGTGATACAACAGACTATCTTGTTAAGCTTGCCAGTCAGTGCTCCACAGAGCCAGATCGCCGTGAGCTAGATCTCTTGCTTTCCACTGGTGAGCAAGTCTCCATTACGCTTTTGTCCATGATCCTACGAGAAATGGGCATTCCAGCTCGCTCCTTTACTGCATCCCAGATTGGTATTTTTACCGAGTCTGTATATAGCAAAGCTCGCATTGTAGACATTAAGACTGACAACATCATGAAAGGCTTCCAAGATCATGATGTGCTTGTTGTGGCAGGATTTCAGGGCGTCACTGCCGACGGTGATATCACCACACTAGGGCGTGGCGGATCAGACACCACAGCAGTAGCTTTAGCTGCCGCTGTCAATGCTACAACATGTGACATTTACACTGACGTCAATGGCATTTACACTGCAGATCCCAACCTAATCCCTAAAGCCCGGCTTTTAGGACAAGTCTCTTATGAAGAAGTGGTAGAAATGGCCAGGCTAGGTGCACAGGTTGTTCACCCACGCGCGGTAGAGCTAGCACGGCAATACAATGTACTTTTGCGTGTCCGCAACACTTTTAAGCCTCATTGTGAAGGCACAACAATCGATGGAGGAGAAAATATGGAAATCTACCGCAGCGTAAGCGGCGTAGCCATAGACAAGGACCAAGCACGGGTAGCAATTTTAGATGTACCAGACAAGCCCGGGATTGCAGGCACAATCACCCAAGCACTTGCCGACAACCATATTGTCATCGACATGATTATGCAAGCTTTTCATCCAACAATTGGCATGAACAACCTCACCTTTACCGTGCATCAGTCTGATCTTAACCAAACCATCAAGACCTTAGAGCAGCTCAAGGCTCAGCTAGGAGCTGCCGATGTCCTTGCCGACCCGGATATTGCTAAGGTAAGCATAATTGGTGCAGGTCTAGCTGGACAACCTGGTATTGCAGCTAAACTGTTTACTACCTTAGGCTCTGGCGGTGTCAATATCAAAATGATTGCCTCCAGCGAAATGAAGTTAACCTGCGTGGTTAACAAAGCTGACTCTGAGAAAGCAGCTCGACTTATTCATGACGCATTTGAGCTGGAAACAACTCCTAGCAAAGGCAGCCTTACGTTTTAGGTGCAAGGTAACGCTCCCGGTATGTCTGTATAACTTCATCGCGTCCTTGGCAAGGAAGTAAAGGGAAACCTTGCTCAATGCGCTGTTCCAGCCAGCCACGAGCAACCTGCTCCGACAAGCGTCGAATACGTAATATGTTTGCCATACGCTCATCACGCCCTAGCGCCCCCCGTGCATCAAGCAAGTTGAAGGTATGGGAACACTTTAGTATGTGCTCATAAGCTGGTAAAATCAGCTTTTTCTCCAGCAATCGTTTAGCTTCCTTTTCAAATAAGTTAAACAACGTAAACAACAATTCTGGATTACTTTCCTGAAAGTTGTATGTTGACTGCTCTACCTCGCAGTTGTGATATAGCTCCCCATAAGAAACAAATTCGTTCCACTTAAGCTCAAAGACACTATCTACATCCTGCAAATACATTGCCAGACGCTCAAGTCCATATGTAATCTCAGCAGCAACAGGACGAACCTCCAGACCACCTGCTTGTTGAAAGTAAGTAAACTGAGTTATTTCCAAACCATCCAACCAGACCTCCCAGCCTACACCCCAGGCACCAAGCGTAGGTGATTCCCAGTTGTCCTCAACAAAACGAATGTCATGGTCGACAGGATTTATTCCTAGAGTCTTTAAACTTTCAAGATAAATATCCTGAACATCGTCTGGCGATGGCTTAAGAATTACCTGATATTGAAAGTAATGTTGCAAACGGTTTGGATTTTCACCATAGCGTCCATCTGTTGGGCGTCGGCATGGATCAGTACAAGCCATATTCCATGGCTCTGGACCTAACACCCTCAAAAATGTGCCCGGGCTCATGGTAGAGGCACCTTTTTCCATGTCATAGGCTTGCAGAACAAGACAGCCCTGCTTGGCCCAATAATGATTGAGAGAGTGAATTACTTCTTGAAAGGTTAAAGCCATTCTCCGGTCCTATTAATAACAATCAAGCAGCTATTGGGTTTTCAGTTTATCACTTGTGTTGGGGTTCAATTTAAAAGTCCTCTGGATATTGCCAGGATTTTCAGGGAATAACCCCCTTGGCTGAGCACACAAACTAAATGATACCGGTATGAGTACCCAACCAAAGGAGCCCATGAGTCGTTCACAAACTACAAGTGAAGCCTTAAGCCACAAACTTAAACACCTCCTGGACAACATAAACGGGGTCCTGGTGGGACAAAGCTACTCCATCC
>JACQVM010000378.1 GCA_016209785.1 Candidatus Melainabacteria bacterium
CATACTACCAGGGCTGGTCTTTAGTCATGGAACTGCTACAAGTATAACCAGAGCAAAAACAAGGTTGAACTCAGGGGGATTTCTCCCACCACAGCAACTTGCCAAGATACAACAATTTGCCTACAGTTGCTTTGTAAGCTTCCTTGCGTGCCTCTGGATAACAAGTATGCGCATAGTTATTACTGGCGGGCCGTCAACCGGGAAAACAACAATTATTTCCTTGCTAGAAGCAAAGGGCTTTCCTGTGGTCCACGAGCAAGCCACCCAGATTATTAAGGAAGGAAAGTTTTTGCCTTGGATTGACCGAGCAGCCTTTCAAGATGAGGTATTAAGACGTCAACTGGAAGCAGAAGCAACACTTAACTCACAAGGTCGCCCAGTATTTCTAGATCGGGGACTCTTTGATGGAGAGGCTTATTATGTCTACGACAAATTAGAGGTTCCTGCAGTTTTTAGTAAACTGGATGCAACTCGTTACGTCATGGCCTTCTTAATTGAAGAGCTATCTTTTTTTGACAAGAATGAAGTACGAAGAGAAAGTCTAGAGTTTACCAAAGCAATTTCCAACATTCTCGAGGATTGCTATAGGAAGCGTCACGTTTCCGTCGTGAGAGTACCTGCATTGTCGCCCGCGGAGCGTGTGGAGTTTATCTTGCAAAAGGTTGAACAAACTCAATGCTTGCCAGTCCAGCCTCAAAGAATAATTGGTACCACCAACACAACTTACATCAGTGCCCTTTAATAATTGATCTGATGTTACTCTATATGTGACTTGTGTCATATCAGGAGAACAAGATGCATGCATTGGAGGCCACCCAATACTACTTTCAACGTGCGGCAAAAGGGCTAGGGATTGGGCGGCGCTTGGAACATCTGCTTATTATGCCCAGGCGTGAGGTCAAGGTTGAATGCACCATTGAGTTAGACAACGGTGAGTTAGCAGCTTTTACCGGCTTTCGTGTACAACACGACAACTCCCGCGGGCCCATGAAAGGCGGCTTAAGATATCACCCGGATGTAGACCCAGACGAGGTCAATTCCCTGGCTTCACTTATGACCTGGAAAACTGCAGTAGTCAACCTTCCTTATGGTGGTGCCAAAGGTGGCATCAATTGCGATCCTCACAAATTGTCCTACGCTGAACTTCAGCGCATCACGCGGGCTTTTGTAGACGAGATTCACGACATCATTGGCCCTACCTTAGATATTCCAGCACCTGACATGGGAACTAACGCACAAACCATGGCCTGGATTGTAGACCAGTACTCAAAGTATCATGGCTGGACCCCAAGCGTGGTTACTGGCAAGCCAATTGAGCTAGGAGGATCTGAAGGTCGTGAGTCCGCAACCGGTCGCGGGCTAGCTTATGTAGCTGCTTTTGTTCTTAAAGACAGCCAAAAGAAGATCTCAGACATGACGTATGCCATTCAAGGTTTTGGTAATGTAGGGTCCTGGACTGCCAAGTTTATAAATCAAGACGGTGGGAAAGTTGTTGCAATTTCAGATTTAAGTGGTGGCATTTACAACAGCGCTGGCATTGATGTTGAAACTTTGAGCCGATATGTTCATGAAAAGGGATTGATTGCTGGCTTTCCTGGTGCAGCACCACTACATCCTGACAAATTATTAACGGTGGAGTGTGATGTGCTTATACCGGCTGCACTTGGCAGTGTACTCACTGCAGACAATGCCAAAGATATCCAAGCCAAATACATCATCGAAGGGGCAAATGGACCAACAACGCCAGAGGCTGATGAAATCTTTATCAAACGCGGCATAACTGTCATACCAGACATATTTGCCAATGCTGGTGGCGTTGTCGTCAGCTATTTCGAATGGGTACAAAACATACAACAGTTCCGCTGGCGTGAGGACCGGGTGAACTCTGAGTTGCATGCAGTCATGACAGATGCTTACAAAGAAATTAAAGCTATTGCCAAATCAAGTCAGTGTGACATGCGCACAGCAGCATTTCAACTGGCTATCTCACGAGTTTCGAGAGCAACTGCACTAAGAGGGCAGGAAAATGAGGCCTTCTGCTTAATTTCTACACCGCACAGATAAGTTACATGACGCTAGCAAACTGGAACGGCAAAGAAATGCCTTTAAATGAGGTCAAAGTGTCTGTTCTTGATCGCGCATTCCTGCTGGGTGATGCTGTTTACGAAGTAGTTAGGGTGTACAGTGGCAGACCCTGGAAACTGGATGAACATATAAGCAGACTCCAAAATTCTTTAAAGGCAATAAGAATTGACACGATAGACATAGCTCGGATTAATCTCCGAGTATTGGAAACCTTAAAGAATAGCCACGTACAGGAAGGGCTGATATACCTCCAAATTACACGCGGGGAAGCCAAGCGAAGTCATTCCTTTCCTTTAAGCTGTGTACCTAATGAACTTATCTATGTAGAAGAATTTTCTGATCCATATGTTGAGCTCCGCTTATCTGGCGCCTCTGCAATTACTTATCCTGACATACGCTGGGCACATAACTATATCAAGGCTACAAGCCTGCTAGCTAACTGTTTAGCCTCTCAAGCAGCAACTGAGGCAGGCGCCGTTGAGGCACTGCTGGTGGACTCTACTGGCTACATAACCGAAGGTAGCCACACAAGCGTATTTGCCGTAAAGGATGGACACATTCTGTTGAGCCCTGACAGTCCAAATATCTTGCCTGGCATAACTAGGAAGCTAGTCTTAACGCTAGCTGGACAAAGTAACATCTCAATTAAAGATCACAAACTAAAAGCTAGTGAGCTACCTCAAATAGATGAGCTCTTTCTTTCAGGCACCCCAGAGGAAATTTTGCCTGTCACAAGTGTTGACAACAAACTTATAGGGCAAGGCGTAGTTGGCCCAATAGTCAAACAGTTACAAGAAAGCCTTCGCTTGACACTTGCTGCCTGGCTTAACTTGAAGGACAATGACCAGGCACAACTGCTATATCATAAAATTCCTGAGCAAAGTTCGTGAGTATAACGCAAGTAAACAACAATGGAGAATCCTCTCTGTCAGGACAAATGTCACATTTGAACACACACGCTCATAGTGACACCAATCACATTTCCCTTGAAGAAGCCATTGCCCAGAGAACCTTGTCAGAAGAGCGTTGGCTGAAGGAAGTCTACCAAGGCGGTCGTGTACCACAATTAACACTCCGCGCAATACTCATCGGCGGCGTTCTTGGCTCGCTCATGTCAATATCAAATCTTTATACCTCCTTGAAAATTGGCTGGGCATTTGGGGTGGCAATTACTGCCTGTGTGTTGTCCTACGTCATATGGAACGTCATTCGTGCAGTTTTTCCAAAGACTTCCCCGATGAGCATTCTTGAGAACAACTGCATGCAGTCCACCGCCTCTGCTGCAGGATATTCAACAGGAGCCACGATAGGCACTGCCTTTGGTGCATTGTTTCTTATTACAGGACACCACACCGACTGGAGGCTGCTTCTTATCTGGACATTAGTCACAGCTGCTCTTGGGGTTTTTCTTGCGGTACCCATGAAACGGCAAATGATTAATCGAGAGCAACTTCCTTTTCCTTCCGGCATTGCTGCAGCAGAAACATTACGTAGTCTTTATGGGCAATGCCTTGAGGCGGTTCAACAAGCCTACGCACTGGTTGCAGCAC
>JACQVM010000379.1 GCA_016209785.1 Candidatus Melainabacteria bacterium
CACAATAGCGTATGGATGAGCACCAAAAACTACTTTATGGAATTGCTCATCTTGCAAAAAATCTGGCTGACTTCTTTTCACCACAAGCTCTTGAATAAGGTTTGTTTTCTTTAACTTAAGCTCGTCAGCCGGAAAGGATGGATGTAGCACCACATCAGACATCACATCAAAAAGATTGTTCTTGTACTTTGCAAGCGCAGACCCGGAAATTAGCGTGAAGTCGTAATCCGAGGCACCCTTAAGAGCACCGCCTATAAAGTCAATTTCTTCAGCAATCTGGCGACTGGTTCTACCCTTGGTTCCTTCGGTAATCATATCGGCAGTCAACGCAGCAAGTCCAGTGAGCTCCACCGGCTCAAGCGCTGAACCAGTCTTAATACCTAAAAATACAGTGATAAACGGAACTCGATGATCCTCAACAAGTCGAACAGTCAGGCCATTATCAAGCTTGTAGGTCACAACATTTGGCAATTTAAAGGCACGCGGAGATGGTAAGGTTGGTGGGCTTTTACGCCAGGCATCTGCCACATTACTTATGGCGTTGTCCGCAGCACTAACAGTTGTAATAGCACTCATAGAAAATACAACGGCTCCTATACAAATGCAGAATTGAATGATGCTCGTAAACTTACTGCCTGAAATTACCTGCATGCGCTAAACATCCCCATTATCTTAGAGAGCTAACAGTTTCCTTTGTCCTTGACGATTCAGCTTTGGGCTTAGATGGCTCCACGTCAACTATAGTAATTCCTGGCTGCGTAAAAGTCTTTTTGGCTACACGCATGATATCAGCAGGCGTCACCTGCATAAATCTCTCTAAATCTTCATCAATATATTTAGGATCACCAAAAAAGAGCGCATACTCAGCCAACAACTCAGCCTTACCTAAGCTACGCTGCAAGCTCTGGTAGCTACCTGCTGAAAAGAGCCCGCGCAAGACCTGATTCTTAGCCTTTTCAAGTTCCTCTGAACTTACGGGCGTAGTCTTTAGTTGGTCTATTTCTTGCCAAATTATGCTGCGTACTTTCTCGGGACTGTTGCCTGGTTTATACATTACAAAACCCTCAACAGCCCCTGGGCCACGCCGCTCATCCAGCCACATTTCTGCCTTAAGAGCTACTTCAGTACCCTTGACCAGACGTTGATATAGCCTTGATGAGTCTCCAGCAGACAGCAGCTTCTCAATAAGGCCTAAAGCATAATAGTCTGGATCCCTGCGGGCAGGTGCCTTCCAGCCAAACCAAAAAGCTGGCAGTTGGGCATGAACATCATTTACCTTTAAATACTTGTTCTTGGTTTGTTCGCTTTCACTGACATCGGGCTTAGGCGGGGTTGGCTGAGATGATATTGAGGCAAAATACTTCTCTACAAGGCTCTGCATTTGAGCAGCATCAAAATCACCAACAACAGCCATGACTGCGTTATTAGGAGCATAGTAGGTCTTGAAAAACTTTTTTACATCTTCTACTGAAGATGCTTCCAGGTCTGCAAAAGAGCCAATCACTGGATGCGCATTTTGCCAATTGTCAAAAAGCAGCTCCTCAAACTTAATATACGCTGGCGTATAAGGCTGATTATCAATTCCTGAGCGTTTTTCTTCCTTAACAGTCTCCAATTGATTCTTAAAGTTATCTTCTGTCACTTTAAGAGATCTCATGCGATCGGACTCGAGCCATAAGGCAAGTTCAATTTGATTAGAAGGGAGCTTCTCAAAATAGTTTGTAAAATCAGCGTGCGTTGAAGCATTTAAACTTCCACCCGCGCTTTCAATGTACTTAAAGTACTCTGTCTTACCAACATTTTCTGAGCCTTCAAACATCATGTGTTCAAAAAGATGTGCAAAACCCGATCGGCCTTTCTCTTCGTTGCGCGCTCCGACATCAAAGACAATAACCACAGACGCCACTGGAACCGAATGGTCCTCAGACAAAAGAACACGAAGCCCATTTGGCAACTTAAAATCTTTGGTCACCGGAATTAATGGTTTGCTCCACTCAGAGGCATTTGCAGGCATAACAACTCCTAGGATTAAGGCAAGAACTGCCACACAATGTTGGACTTTACTCTTCATCTTCATCGTCGGCTCCTAATTGAACTGCCGTCCAGAAAATGGCAACTACCAGCAAAGACAAAATTGCCGCCCCCCAACGAATCCTGTCCGGCACACCCCATTTGGTCAACAAAGAAAAGACTGCCAAGGCTAAAGCAAGTGCCAAAATGGACACTATCTGATGGATGTTGATTGGTACCATAGGCACAGAATAACATTTAGCCAAACCGGGCGCCTTCTAGTGCCTTGCTACAATTGCAGCCTTGCCGCTTGTCAGGCACTGTCTCCAGCAGCTTCACCAAGAGCTCTTGTAATTTGGTTAGATTTTGAGCAAACACTTTCATTACTTCACCATGGGAGACAGGCTCTACAGCACCAACTAAACCTGAATCATAGTCAGTAATAAGCGAAATGTTGACAAAGCACAGCTCAAGCTCCCTAGCCAGGTGAACCTCAGGATATTGTGTCATATTAATGACCTCCCAACCCATTGCTGTAAACCACTTGGATTCAGCCTTAGTTGAAAACCTTGGTCCTTGAATAACCACAACAGTCCCATTTGGGTGCATGGTAATCCCACACGCACGACCTGATGCCACTGCCAGCGTTCTTAATTGAGGGCAATAAGGCTCAGCAGCAGACACATGGGTAGAAATAGGTCCATCATAAAAGGTGTCCACGCGCCCGGAAGTTCTATCAACATATTGATCGCAGACCACAAAATGACCTGGCTCTACATGCTTTTGTAGACTACCAGCAGCACAAGGGGAAATGATTCTTGTCACACCCAGTGATTTCATTGCCCAAAGATTAGCTCGGTAATTAATCTTGTGTGGTGGGTGTTGGTGACCCAGACCGTGGCGGGGCAAAAAAGCAACACGCTTGCCAGCTAACTTTCCTAGGACAAATTTGTCAGACGGGGCACCATAAGGTGTTTCTATAACCTTCTCTTCAGCCTTTTCAAGCAATTTATAGAAGCCAGATCCACCAAAGATGCCAACGTCAGCCAAGCTATTCTTTTCCACAGTACACTCCTTAAGCAAGCTCGAGGAATTAACCTTACAATAAAGAGCCTGCCCGGGTAACCTATAGTAGCATCTTGAGTTGTCTTGAGCGCATAGACAGGAGAATCCACGGGTACAATGCAAGTATCATCTTGCGTGTTTTTTCAGGCTCCAACCAATGGTCATGAAAATGTGGTGGACAATTCTTCTGGCTTTCCCTGTCATCCTGTCCGTAGCGCTAGGAGGGGAAAGACTTGTTGACAACACGCTTCTTATTGCTCAATCTTTACCACAACCAAGATTAACTCAACGAGTTTTTGCTATTAATCCTGTTGACCCTGACCGTCTTTATCACAGGGTGTGGCAACTGATTGCCGAGGACTATTACGATCAAACTTATAGTGGTCAGTCCTGGGCTCGCTGGGAACACCGCTATGACCGTAAGTTAAAGACCCTCGATGATGCACATAAAGCAATTGAGACCATGTTGGCAAGCCTTGGAGATAGGTACACACGTTTTCTTGATCATGATGCCTTTGAGGACGAAAAGTCACAAATAGATGCTCACCTTTATGGCATTGGCGTTCAGATTGGCCTAGATAAGACACAAAAGATTGTAGTAATAGCACCCATTGAGGGAACACCTGCAGCCCGCGCTGGGCTCATGCCAGCAGATGAAATTGCCGAGATTAATGGCAAGTCCACCAAGGGCTTGTCGATTGAAGAGGCTGCCAAGCAAATCAAAGGACCTATAAACACTCAGGTGATTCTTACCATTATCCGTACCAAGCAAAAGCTTCATATACCTATTGTCCGAGCAGAAATTCCTATAAGGGCTGTACAAACAGCAAAAATGCTCAACGCTGACATTGCTTACA
>JACQVM010000381.1 GCA_016209785.1 Candidatus Melainabacteria bacterium
GTGTTTGCTAGAGTATCAACCCTGTAACCTTTTAAAACTCAATAGTTATCCCCCCGTTACGTTGCCTTACTAGAAATAAATGTACGTTGCGGTGGGATATTTTATGTAAGCGTTAAGGAACATACAGAAGGAAGAACATGGAAGAAATTGTAGAGCTGCTATTTGCAGGGGGCAGGATTCGTTATCTCGGAGTAGCAGCAGTAGCAGTGCTGGCGCTACCCACCGTGTGCAACCTGTTGCGTTTTGTGGCCAAGGCAGCCCTGCGCACCGGAGTTGGTATCGCCAACGAAGTTCAGGAGCTGGTGGCAGAGGTACGTGCTGAAGAGGGCAGCGTCCTTGAAATTGAGACAAAGCGTGCGCCTAAAGTTGTGGCAGTGGCAACGGCAGCCCGTGTTGGCACAAGCAGCGCCCTTGATCTCGAGGAGCTTACCGTCGCAGAATTTGAAGAGAAACTGAAAGGTCTTGACCTGTCCGAGTTGTTGGCCCTGGAAGAGGACGTAGCCAACGACACGAGAAAAGGCATCAAAGACATTTGGCAAAAAGCTGTTGACCGAGCCCATGAGGGCTAATCGGACACTGGCACAATTAAACAAAGGAGATTGTAATGATCGAGGAAATTTTTGAAGCACTTACTGGGCGTTGGGGCATTGCGGCATTGATTCTCTTTGCGTTTCCAACCAGTCGCAAAGTAGTCCGCACAGTTGCCAAAGGCGTAATTCGCGCGGGTATTACCGCCACGGATCAAGTCAAAGACATGGTAGCTGAGGTACGAGAAGAGGCCAGCGATCTCATGGCTGAGGTTCAAGCTGAGCGTCGTGAGCGCACCAAGCACGCAAAAACCTAACTAGCGCATAGTTAAGGCAATTTGAATGGTGTCGCAGTTCTTAGGAATTGTGGGTAGATGTTTTTGTCTTGCTCGGAGGAGCAGTCTTAGCAATGTATCAGCGTGCAGCACATCCACATATTAAGGTTGTCCATCACCTGCCAGACAGAACACGTCTGCGCTTACCGCGCGGACACAGGCGCCCGGACAACCTAGATAGTGCGTGCCAGGCGCTTGAGTCACTGCCGGCAGTGCATCATGTGGAGGCAAATCCTTCAACTGGTAGTTTGCTCCTCCACCACGATCCTGACCCAGGCATACTAAGCACCATTGCTGAGACACTGGAAGGGATTCTGGGTGTATCCCTGGAAGTTGGCGAGGATGGTTTTGGTGACGAAGCCGGGGCAAGCATTGTCTCTCACCTGGTGCAGGGCACGTTTTCTCGCCTTGATGAAAATGTCTCCAGTGCCACCAGCAGTTGGCTTGATCTCAAGATGTTAGTCCCTATGGCTCTTGTTGGAGCTGGTGCTGCAAGAGCTGCAGAGTCCGGCATAGGCTGGTCAAATATCCCAGCCTTTGTCTTTTTCTATTACGCGCTTGATACCTACGTCAAGTTCCACAGGCAGCCAGGACAATCACCTAGCAAAACAGTAAAAAGGATAACTAGAAGGTAACTATATGGTGACAGCACTGGGCACTCAGAGTCATTTGTCTTCCGCCAAGAGCATGATGCTAATGGTACAACCTCCCACAGCCAAGCGTAGCCAAGCTGTCCATGAAGATCAGCCTGCTGGTACCCTGCCGTTTCATGTTGTGCATAGTGTCCCCGGGCGTCTACGTGTATCGTTGCCAGGACTGAGCGCCATAGCTGGCTTTGCCCAGCGCTTCTCTAACGAATTGGCCAGCCTACCGGGTGTCTGCTCGATACGAGTTAACACTTGGTGCGCAACGGCAATCATACTTTATGAAACATCGGCGGTGAGTCCAGATGAAATTTGCACAGCCATTGAAAAGATGTGTGTCGCTCGCCACACTGCAGGCGTTACTCTCTCCAAGCGGAAGCGTTCTAAATCTCAGGCAACCGTTGTGCCTGCTACCGCGACACTTCCGGTTGAGATAGCTCACACAGCACCAGGACGCCTTAGACTGCGCATTGCTCGTCTATATTATGATGATGCCTTTGCCACAGGCATTCGAGGTTATCTACTTTCGCTTTCGAGCATAACATCAGTTCGTGTCACTCGCCAGTCGGCAAGCATTGTCATCGAGTTCGACAAACTGAAGATTAGCTCGCAAGAGATTATTGGCACTGTATCCTCAGCACCACTTTCAGCCATATTGAGTTATGCGAGCAACGCCCAGGTTGCCCAACCACAATTGCCTGCAAAGGCTGATAGCAGCTCACGGCTGCCGCTTTACCTGGCAACTGCTGGCGCAATTCTCAGCCTGTTTACCATGCCCTTGATCTCACTTTGGGCATATCCGCTAGTTGCACTTATCTCTATCCCTGTATTTCAACGTGCCTGGAATGTCGTCACCAGGCAAAGACGTCTCAATGTGGATTTTCTTGATGCCTTGTCAGTCATAGCAGCAATAGCTACGGGTGATGTGCGCAATGCAGCAATTATTGTCTGGCTCATTACGCTAGCAGATTACATTCGAGATCTTACAAAGGCACGCTCGCATCGTGCCATTGATGAGTTGCTGGAGTATGAAAAAGCACTTGCCTGGGTTGTAAAGGACGGCATAAAAATTCAGATTCCTGCTACTCAAATTGTGGTCGGTGATACGGTTGTGGTTTACACAGGCTCTCGCATCCCTGTAGATGGGACAGTAGTAAGCGAGACCGCCACCGTAGATCAGCAAGTTTTGACCGGCGAGTCGTTGCCTGTCTTAAAGCAGGAAAGCGACAAAGTTTTTGCTGGAACGACAGTAAGTGAAGGGCGACTTTACCTTCGCGCTGAAAAAGTTGGCGCTAATACCAAAGCTGCCACCATAGTCAAGCTTGTGGAGAGCGCACCAGTACACGAGACGCGGGCACAAAACTATGCTGAAAAAGTAGCTGATGGACTAGTGACACCCTCTCTTGTAGGCGCGGTAGTAGCCTCTGCAGCAACGGCAAGCATCAGTCGCTTTGCGGCAATTGTCACCGTAGACTTTGGCACAGGAATTCGTGTCTCTGCGCCAACGTCAGTGCTGTCCTCTATGGCTGCCTGTGCTAAAAACGGGGTTCTTATTAAAGGTGGAGCCTACCTGGAAAAACTGTCCCAGGTTTCAGTCATCATCTTTGATAAAACAGGGACACTCACTCATGGCATTCCTGAAGTCGAAGAAATTATTCGTCACAATGGCATATGCGAGCATGAGGCTCTGGCATTGGCTGCGGCTGCTGCCAACAGGCAAACCCACCCTGTCTCACAAGCCGTGTGCCGCAAGGCAGAATCACTGTTGATTGAGATTCCCACCCGCGAGTCCTTAAACTTCCGGGTTGGCCGCGGTCTTGAAGCCAAAATAAATGGCTACACAGTTCATCTTGGCAGTAATCGCTTTATGTCCGAGCTTGGGGTTGACTCGCTGCTGCCCAAGTCTCATGAGCACCAGTTTTTCAGCCAAGGCAACTCGCTTCTTTATCTGGCAGTTGATGGCAGCCATGCAGCAACGTTAGCCTATCGCGACAAGGTTCGGCAAGAAAGTGCTGAGGTAGTGAGCGCTTTACGCTCACGGGGAATTAACGACCTTATTATGCTTACTGGTGATCATCCTCAAATTGCCTCTCGCGTGTCTGAACAGCTTGGTTTGACAAATTACTATGCCAACATGCTGCCAGAGGACAAGGCTGCCATTGTGCAAGAGTTTCAATCGCAAGGGAAGGTGGTGGCAGTAATTGGGGATGGCATTAATGATTCACCAGCGCTGTCATATGCTGACATAGGCATATCAATTTGCAGTGGAGCAGAAATTTCGCGTGAGTTAGCTGGTGTGGTGCTCATGACTGAAGACCTGCACAAGCTGGTTCATGCCATAGACGCATCTCGTGAAGCTATGGGGCTCATTAAGCAGAACACAGCCATCACCATGGGCACCAATGCCCTTGCTTATTTTGGCGCAGCCCTGGGTTTATTAAATCCGGTTGTCTCAACCTTGATTAGCAATGGATCAGCAGTGCTGGCGTGCCTGAACGGGTTGCGTCCTGCCTTACGCAAAACATAAGGACTCAGAGCTACGAGCTTAAGAGGGGTTGTATTAATGAGTACACATGTTTCCTGGTCCTCGGCAGAGCGCAATCTGCCTGCAAAACAACAAATCCCTCTTTGGGACATTACGCTCTCAATACTTACAGTCGTGGGCTTTGTTGCTGGTGTAGCTGCTTGCTGCCGCTGGCCAATTATTGGCAGCTATGCTGATCAAGTGATGAATGGAGTGGTGAGCACATATAGTTACTTAGCGCCGGCAGTTATTTTTTGCATCCTGGCGCCATCGCTCCATCAAGTACTGTCCTTGACCGAGCACAAACACCTGATTGTAAATTCCTTCTTCTGGTTAGCCCGCAAGAGACTTTTGTCCTGTCTGTTTGGAGTGGTATTTACTACTTTCATTTTTGGACTACAACTTCTGCCCAATCACAGCGTAAATTGCCTGGACACACTTTTTAAGACTTTAGAGAACCTGGGCTATTTAGCTACCCACAGTCCTTATTTCATTGCTCTTTACATAAGCATTGCCAGTGCCTTTGTCGCCTTGCGTATCGAATGGCTCAAAAACATTTTCGAGAGGCTTGTCAACGGAATTGAGACACTTGGAACCTTCTTTTCCTATGCTGTCCCTGTCCTTATGTTTTGCATGGGAGCCTATGTCTATCAGCTTCCAGAACACCTTAAGGCAAGCCTGCCATCTCAGGCAGTGTCACAAGGGACATTAGCACTAAGCTGGCTGGGAGGTTCTACCCAGCTAGGAACACCCTCAGGAGCAGTAAAAGTCTACTTCTTAATTGGTGCCTTGGTAGGTCTTGCATGCCTTTTGTTCCACTTTGCTACTGTTGTGGTAGCAAGGTTTTCGATTTCTGGTTTTTCAATTCGCGGCTATTTCATGCGCTATTGGTTTAAGGTCTATCCACTGCTCTGGGCCACCTCTTCCGAATCACTGTCCACACCACTCAACTTAAGCCTGGTACGTAATATTTATCCACAAGTATCGCCTTTGCTTAGACGCTTTGTTGTCGGCATGGGTAGCTGGCTTAACATAAATGGAACTCTTATATGTGTCTTCATAATGGCCGGCGCCATCGCTAAAATGCTTGGACAAAACGTCTCTCTGCTGGAACTGGTGCTGGCCATTCCTGCTGTCTTTCTTATAGGATATGGAGTGCCAGGAATGCCCGGGGAATTAATTCTTTTTGCAGCCCCCATGGCCAAACTTATAGGCATCTCTCCAGAACTTACTCCTTTGTTTATTGCCTTATACATAGGCTTTAACTTTGGCCTGGCTGATGCCTTTCGCAGTGGCCATAACTCCACAGACAATTGCCTTAGTGCATTAATGTTAAGCACCAGAGAAGTATCCTTAGCTACTCCAATACTTGCCGAGCCTGCAAGGATACCCATGCGCTTGGCAGGGGCAGGGGAGTTTTTACCTAATGCTGTTGACACCCGTGATCTACTAAGTATGTCCAGCGGCAGAACTCCTGACTAGTGCGAGGACTCCTGGCACCATGTACGGTTACAGAGTCTTGCTGACATTATTGCTGGCTCTTCTATTGCCACACGTTGCCTGGGCTTCGTCCGACGAACCAGTCCCGGCTGAAAGTCCTAGCTTTAGCATTGATCCCAACACGGTTAGTCCTGGAGAATTCTTAATTCAAACCGGCAGCTACATGCAAGCCTGGAAGGACAACAGCCCGAGATACTTCAATACTGCAACAGCATTGCGTCTTGGACTATTAAAGAATACAGAGATTCGCTTAGAAGGTAACTTCCTTTCTTATCAAAAACCACAAAGAGGCTTTGGTGATTTACGTCTTGGCTCCAAATGGAACTTCCTCAATTACAAGAGATTCTCCATAACCTTGCTACCTGGAATATGGTTTCCTTCAGGCTCCAGGGACTTTCGTGGCAGCGGAATTGCACCATCTGTAGGACTGACCATGAATACTCCTGAAGTTCTTAAATGGCAACCACAAATAACAGCAGTTGCTACCAATCAAAGAGATTTAGATGCTGGCAGACGTTTTACTTCATTGTGGGCTGCTATCTCCTTTACAAGGCATATAACAAAGAAGCTAGATATTTTTGTAGAGCTTGCAGAAGCTGGTGCTAGCAACTACAAAGGCAAGTTACCGTATCTCACAGATATTGGCTTTACCTATCTTCTCACCAACGATGTGCAACTAAATGGCGACATTTATCGGGGATTGTGGAACAACGATATGGGTTGGGCTGGCTGGGTAGGACTAGGCATACGAGTACCAACCAAGCACCTACACCCTCACATGCTAGCAAAACACACCTCTCCCCAAACAGCTAATGTTGCTAGCCCTCAACCAAGTAATGCCACAGTTAATCAAACCAAAACACCAGCAATAGCCTTGACTACATACTCAAAAGCTTCTTTAAATGTCTCAGGAAAATAATGGTGCCTCTTCAGCATATAACATTCAGTTGTACATAGGAGAAATAACAATGGAATTCGTGACAGGATTAATCACAATTGTTGCCGCTGCAACGGTGGCACTTGTAGTAAATGACAAATTTCCAGGAGAGGAGCTAGTAATAGATGGTGATGGAAACTCTTGACTTGCTTTGCTTAAGACAAGAACACAAGATATATTCTCTTAACCCCACCTTAAAGTAAGTGTGCAAAGATACCACTGTTGGTGGTACGAAAAAACCTAAAAAGTAGGGTATTAACATGACTTTCGATTGTGCACTTGCAATCGGTGCAATTTTGCTTGCACTGGCATTTGATTTTGTCAATGGCTTCCACGACACAGCAAACGCGGTGGCCACAGTTATATACACTAAAGCTCTTAGGCCTAGCGTTGCCATTATCATGAGTGGCTTGCTAAATTTTGCAGGAGCAGTACTTGTAGGAACTGCAGTAGCTAAGGTAATAACCAAAATAATTCCACAAGACAAGATAACAATGACCATAGTGGTGGCAGTGCTTGTTGGTGCGCTTATTTGGAATATACTCACCTGGTATTTTGGATTGCCTGTCAGCTCTTCACACTGCCTAATCGGTAGCTTGTTTGGGGCAGGCATAGCAGCTGGAGGGATAAACGGCGTCAACTGGAGCGAGCTAAGCAAGGTAGTGCTGGCACTTCTCATATCACCAGTGGCAGGGCTGACAATCGGGGCAATTATTACTTGGATTGTTGTCACGTGTACACGTAGTGCATATCCCGGAGGTCAACAACCTCGGTTTTTCCGCTGGGTGCAGGTACTCTCATCCGCATCTGTCAGCTTCACACATGGCAGTAATGATGGACAAAAAACTATGGGCATCATTACGCTCATCTTGGCCACCCAGTTTGCACAATTTGGTTATAGGTATGATCACGTACCTCTCTGGGTCATGATAGCTGCAGCGGCTGCAATGGGGATGGGCACAATGATTGGCGGTTGGAGAATCATCCGCACAGTAGGCACCAAGATAACCAAAGAGAGAATCACATATGCTCAAGGATTTGGAGCAGAATTGAGCACCGCTACAATAATTTATGTTGCGTCGCTTCTTGGTGCACCAATCAGCACCACGCATACCCTGAGCTCGGCTATAGCAGGCAGCACAATTCCAAGCTATGGTATAGGCAAGCTGAACTTTCGCACAGTTCAATTGATTCTTGCTGCATGGATATTAACACTGCCGGTAGTAGCTTTGCTTTCTGGCACCAGTTACTGCCTAGCAAACCATTTTACCCATCAAACTATTGAACTTGCTACAAGCTGGAACATTCATCTATGAAACACGCGATCACAAGAGGGCATCGCCTTAGATAGAAGTAGGACAACATGAGAAGCACTTGTGTAAACATAATGAGCGCATCAATGATAGCACTTGGACTTGTGATGCTCACAACTCAAATAAGCAAAGCAGCCTCAAGTAGTTCTAAGAATCCAGATCCTGATTATTCAAGTTGGAATTCAATACCAATACAGTTTCCTATTCACAAAAAGCTGGGTGGTTACTTTGAAGTCCAACCTCGTTGGTCAAGGCTACCGGTGCACAATTTTGCTGAGCTAGTGACTAGAAGTGGTGTTACTTATGATATTAATAAGCATGCTAGCCTGGCAGGTGGTTACTATTGGACGCCGCTGTTTAACCCAAAGTTGAACTATGACAACAGACTCTGGCAACAACTAACCTCATCTCACCATCTCAGCAAATTGAAGCTCCAAAACCGTGTTCGCTTTGAAGAAATCTGGCGAGACCAATATGACGGCACCTCAGTGAGATTTCGTGACCAACTAAAATTTATGTACCCCATTGGTGAAACCAAGTGGTCAATTGTTGGCTCTGAAGAGCCAATTTGGAATGTAAACACTCGCGAACATGGACCTCAACGTGGCTGGAATCAAAATCGTGTATTTATAGGGCTTGGCAGACAAATAAATGCTGTAACGCGCATTGAGTGTGGTTACCTTAATCAATATAAAATCGGGCATAACGGTAAACCAAATCAAGTCAATCATGTACTTGTAGCTCAGTTGTCTCTTGACTTAAGAAAGCTAAAACTGCATGGGCAGACAAAGTTAGCTCAGGCACCACAAGCACCCAATACAACCTCCATACCGCCAAACAATCACCTTGCTGACGTAGATGTTACTCAAACAGCCAAAGATATTAAACTTGTTGCTAATGTACCCAATATGGAAATACAAGATCTTGAGCTCATTGTTGGGAGACACACCGTAACCATCAAGAACAATAAACAACAAACCGGCTTACAGCCAATAAGCTTAGCTTCTAGTCCATTTGAAAAGGTCATTCAGCTTCCTTGTGATATAGAACGTGATCAAGCTGAAGCTACCCTTTGTGATGGAAAGCTGACTGTTGTTTTGCCTAAACAACAAGAATCTGTTGGCAAGAAAATTGCCATTCATTATGTAAAGCCAGCCAGCTAGCAGTTGAGCCTAAAAACCTGAGTCACCTTTTGGAGTTGCAGTTTCAAGATTCTCCATAGCGCGCCGCCTTTGCTCTTCTGCGTTACGTTGTCGACTCACTGCGTCTTCCATTTGCTTTCTCATGTAAGGGCTAGGCTTTGCTGCCGTAGGCTCAGCCTCAGCAGGCTTAATCTTTTGCTCAAGCTCCATCACACGATCCTTAACAATGGCCACCACCTTAGCATCATTTGGTGGAGCTGCACGTAAATAAGCTTTGTACTCATTTACCGCTGAGGCTATGTGGTTTTCTTTGTCTAGCAACATGCCCAAATAAAGATGTGCGGGCGCATTATTAGGATTGCGCAAGAGCACCTGATGCCAATTGTCCATTGCTCCTTGATGATTACCCTTAGCAAGAGCACAGGTCCCCATATTTAAATACACTTTCTCGTAATCTAGCCCCTTTAAGCTACTGGCACGCTCCAGCATTTCCTGAAACTGAGGAATAGCCTCACTCCATTCTCCTTGCTTCATGTAATTACCTGCCAAGTTCATCCAGGCATCTGTATAGCTCCAGGGTCTGTCGCCTAATGCTTCCTTAAAGTGGTACATGGCATTCTTAAGATCGTTGCGCTTCTCTAGAAGTACACCCAAAAGATTATGAGCTCGGGGTCCTGGTCCTAGGTATTCGATAAGTGCAGCATTTAACTCACCCTCTGCTTCTTTATCCCTATCGTTGCGCATATAAATTTCTGCCAGGTCACAATGCGCCTCAGGAGATGGCCCAACGTTTTGCTGAACATGCTTGTTGAGCGCGTCCAGCGCTTTGGCATCCTCACCTTTTTTCATGTAGCAACGGCCTAAATTAAGATACGCTTGCGGGTAATAATTGTTGCGTGCAAAGTAAATTGCCTGCAGAAAAGAATCAACAGCACCATCCACATCTCCTGCCTTCATTTTCTTCTCACCTTCGTTAAAGTTGTTAACTGAAGGCTCCACGGTAGCTGTATCCTTACCTTTAGTCTTAGCAGAGACAGGCAATTCTTGGACCAAATCTAAGCCAAAAGTAAATCCTAGCCAGACAAACACAAGCATGAAAGCCACAGCAAGTTGAGGCACAACCTGGCATTTACTCTTTCGATTCATCTATTCAGCCTTAGTAGCCTCAATTTCAATCTGTACCACACCAGTCAAATACAAAACTGCTGCCACAGCAAGATAAAGGAGGCAAGCTTGCCATACATTTATGTGTGGCAGTTGGGAAAAACTTACAATAAAAGCATTCCATGTCCATTGGATACAAGCAATCGGTAAAACAACCAAAGCACCAATGAGCCCCATGCATAAAGCCGATAGCAGTATTGCTGCAAAAAAGGGAGGAACCTGAAAAACCCTCATCTAGTTGTCCACCTCCAAGAGTTTCTTGAATTCAGCCTCATTTACTATTGTTACACCTAATTGATGAGCATGGGTAAGCTTAGAACCTGGGTTAGTCCCAGCCACTACATAGTCTGTACCCTTCCCTACAGAAGAAGCTGCCTTTCCACCTCTAGCTTTAATTAACTTCTCAGCTTGAGACCGTTCCATGGACAAAAGTGTGCCGGTCAAGACAAAAGTCTTGCCTGCTAAGGTTTGCCTCACCGAGGCTGAGGATGTTTTATCAGACGCAAGTAAAACACCAGCTTGGGACAAGCGGTGAAGAAGGTCCTTGTTTACCGGATGATCAAAAAACTCCAGAATGGCCGCAGCAATTGTAGGTCCAATACCTTCAATTTCTGTCAGTTGAGACTCATTGGCCTGTGACAACGCCTCAATGGAATTAAACTTATCAGCCAATAGCTCAGAGGCAGATGAGCCAACATGGCGAATTCCGAGGGCATAAATTAGGTTTGACAGCAATCTTTGTTTAGAGTCCTTAATTGCCTTAAGCACGTTGTGTGCTGATTTAGCACCCATACGCTCTAAAGCTAAGAGTTGATCTTCGGTAAGGAAATAAAGATCCGGGGGATCTTGAACAAGCCTGGAATCTAACAGTTGTTTGATAAGTGCCTCACCCATTCCTTCTATGTCCATGGCATCTCGGCTTACGTAATGCTCCAAACGTCGTTGTCGCTGAGCCGGACACACATAGGTATTTGGACAACGAAAAGCCACTTCCTCCCCTGCACGCGTAAGGATGCTATTGCAAGCTGGACAGTTTGTAATATAAGCAAAAGGTTGACAATACGAGGTGCGCTTGTCCAACTTAACCGAAATAACCTCCGGGATAATCTCGCCTGCCTTACGCACAAGAACAGTGTCACCAATTCGTACATCCAGACGTTTTATTTGCTCAGCGTTATGGAGCGATGCTCTCTTTACTGTAGTGCCAGCAAGTCTAACTGGCTTAAGCCAAGCCACAGGGGTAACTGCGCCAGTTCGGCCTACATCAAACTGAATATCCTCTACAATTGTCTCGGCTTCCTCTGGCGGATACTTAAAGGCTATTGCCCAACGTGGGCTGTGCGCTGTAGCACCAAGACGATCCCACAACGTACGATCATCTACTTTGACCACCACACCGTCTGTCTGATAATCAAGCATAAATCGCTTGCTATCCCAATAACGGCAAAATTCCTTGACCTCATTGAGATTTTTTGCTGGCTTACGATTAGCATTTACCAGGAAGCCAAAATCCTCAAGCAACCTCAAGCTAGCCTCATGACTTGTTGGCTCTGCCACAAGAGGATCTGTGAGGTACGCAAAGTAAGCCCAGAAGGACAACTTTCGGCGGGAAGTAACGCGCGGATCTTTTTGCCTGAGCGATCCACTTGCAGCATTTCGTGGATTGGCAAACGTTTGGTGTCCAACCTCCTCAAGCTCAGCGTTGAGCCGTCGGAAGCTGGAAACGCTCATATACACCTCACCCCGCACCTCAAGGAGATCAGGCACCCTGGAGCCCTTAGCAGACCTTATGGTAATAGGCAGACCTTGGATTGTCATCACGTTTAGTGTCACATCCTCACCCACCTCGCCATTACCCCTGGTGGCACCTTGCACCAGCCTACCTTTCTTGTACGTAAGGGCAACAGAAAGACCATCAATTTTTAATTCACACAAGTAAGACAGTCCATTTGGCAGTCCAGCTTCAAGCCCCAAAGCACGAGTAAGTCGCTCCTCCCAGCGCTCAAGTTCCTCAAAACTCATAGCATTTGAGAGGCTCATAAGAGGGATGCGATGACGCACTTCCTTAAACTCCGTGCTAGGTGGTGCACCAACTTTCCTGGTTGGGCTATCAGAGCTCACCAGCTCTGGAAATTGTGTCTCCAACTGCTCCAGCTCTCTAAACAGCTCATCATACGCCTCATCGCTAACTTCTGGTCTGTCAAGCACGTAATAGCAAAAATTATGATGCTCGATAAGTCGACGCAACTCCTCTGTCCGCTGGATGGCTTGGTTTATGTTTGTATTCTGAGTGTGCACGTCCAGTCCTTCTGGCATAAACACCTCACTCACAGCGTCTAATCTAAACCTTCTCTGGAAAGAATGACACAATCACCCTGTGCAGTACCCGAGCAAATAGCAGCAGCTCCAAACCTAGCACCTCGGCGCTTCATTTCCTTGGCCAAGGTAATGAGAATTCTAGCCCCACTGGCACCAATAGGATGACCAAGAGCAATGGCACCACCATTGACGTTTACTTTATCGGGATTTATCTCCAACATACGTATTGATGTCAGAGCCACAGAAGCAAATGCCTCGTTAATTTCCATAAGATCAAGATCACTTACGTTAAGCTTAGCCCTAGCCAATGCTTTCTTGGTGGCCAAAGCTGGA
>JACQVM010000392.1 GCA_016209785.1 Candidatus Melainabacteria bacterium
CGCGGACTGCTCATGATGGTCGGGAAAAGACGCAGGCTTTTGCAGTACCTCAATCGCGAGGGTGTTGAGCGTTATCGTGGTCTAATTGAAAAGCTTGGGCTCAGGCGCTAGAGGACTGAAGGCGGAATTATTTCTGCCTATTTTGTGTTGCGCTGACAAAAAGGCTAGGCGTAGATAGCCCAGAAGATGGTACTGCTTGTTGAGCGTACCTAATTATCAACCAGTTTTAAGACAAGAATTAAGGGAGTCAACTGTGCAAACGGAAATTATGACACAAGTTCATACTCAATCTTTTGAGCTTGACGGTAAAACCATATCTATCAAGACAGGACGATTAGCTAAACAGGCTAGTGGTGCTTGTGAGGTTGCTTGCGGAGACACCTTAGTGCTAGTGACCTGTACGGAGAGCAAGCAAGCCAGAGAAGGAATTGGCTACTTTCCACTGTTAGTAGACTATGAAGAGAAGCTTTACTCTGTTGGACGTGTTCCAGGTAGTTTCACACGTCGGGAAGGAAAACCGACAGACAGGGCTATTCTCGTCAGTCGCCTTATCGATCGCCCTATTCGCCCACTTTTCCCTGAGGGCTACAGGCAAGATGTAATGGTTGTGGCCACAACCTTAAGCGCAGATCAAATTAATCCCCCAGACACACTTGCCATGCTGGGAGCATGTCTGGCAGTTGAACTTTCTGGTCTGCCATTTAAGGGACCAGTGGGTGCTGTCCGCGTGGGAAGAGTTGCCGGAAAGTTTATTGCTAATCCTACCTATGAGCAAATGGAGCAATCAGACATAGATCTTGTAGTTGCAGGCACCGAGAGCTCAATCATGATGGTGGAGGCTGGCTGTGCCATTATTTCCGAACGAGATGCCCTTGCTGCTATAGACTATGGTCACCAAAAGATCAAGCGTCAGATAGAGTTCCAGAAAAACCTGATAGAGGCAATGGGCGTTATCAAAAGGCCCTTTGATGGTGAGCCCGTCAACCAGCCCCTAGTAGATCTTATTGCCGAGACAGCTACACAAAAGCTCAGGGCTTCTATGCAAGGTGTGACCGAAAAAGCTTGCCGTCAGGCACTCATTGATGAGTCCATGGCCTCTGTGGTTGAGGCAATTGCAGCACAGGCTGAAGATCATCCTCTACGTCTGGTTACCTCTTCCCAACTCAGCGAATACTTGGAGCTCCATGAAGCTAAGTTGATGCGCGAGCAGGTGCTTGATACTGGCATTAGAGCTGACGGCAGAAGGTGTGATGAGATACGCCCCATTACCGTAGAAGTAGGGGTCTTGCCACGTGCACATGGTTCGGGGATATTTACCCGAGGGACCACTCAGGTTTTGTCTGTCGCTACATTAGGTACACAAGGAGATGCTCAGCGCCTTGATTCCATTGAGCCACAAAAGGAGAAGCGCTATCTGCATCATTACAACTTCCCGAGTTATTCGGTAGGTGAGGTAAGACCTAATCGTGGGCCAGGGCGTAGAGAAATTGGACACGGTGCCTTAGCTGAAAGGGCATTGCTGCCAGCCTTACCTAGTTTGGCAGAATTCCCTTACACCGTGCGCGTAGTTTCTGAGGTTCTCGAATCTAATGGTTCAACAAGCATGGCATCTACCTGTGGCTCTAGCCTTGCTTTAATGGATGCTGGAGTACCACTTAAGCAGACCATAGGTGGCATTGCTATGGGGCTTATTCTAGAAGGAGATCGCTTTGCCATACTGTCTGATATTCAAGGACTAGAGGACTTTTTAGGCGATATGGACTTTAAGGTGGCAGGTACCCGTGACGGCATTACCGCCTTGCAGATGGACATAAAAATTGAGGGAATCTCCTTGGAGATAATGCGTGTGGCGTTAGAGCAAGCCAGGCGCGGGCGTATGCACATAATTGACAAAATGGAATCAGTGCTTGCGTCCCCACGGGCAGAGTTGTCTCCATGGGCTCCCAGGATTATCACCATCCACATTGATCCAGAAGATATTGGCACTGTCATTGGCCCTGGAGGAAAGGTCATCCGACGTATTATTGAAGAAACTGGGGCCACAATTGACATCGAAGATGACGGCACGGTGCTGGTCGCCAGTGTTGACTCTGTTGCTGGCGAGTCGGCACGGGACTGGATCTTGCGCCTAGTGAAGCGCATTGAGGTCGGTGGCGTTTACAGCGGGCACGTTACCCGCATCATTCCCATGGGTGCTTTTGTTGAAGTTATCCCCGGGAAGGAAGGCATGGTTCATATATCCCAGCTAGAAAATCACCGCGTGGAGAAAGTAGAGGATGTGGTATCAGTTGGGCAAAGAGTAGTTGTAAAGGTACGCGAAATTGATGAACGTGGACGGGTAAATTTGACCATCAAGGGTGTAAGCCCAGAAGAGCGCGCAGAGTGCGAGAAAACAATGCCTCCCAGTTAAGGCAAAAGACAATAGCGTGGTTTAGTGCCTCTGGCGCAAGCATTACAGTGCCACGAATATTGTTTTCCCTTCTGTGCCTGTCTTTGCTAAATCACCAGGATATTTGTAAGGCAGCAACCAAGACTAGCGCAATAGTTAAGGTTGTCGCCCGTAAAAACAAGGTGATTAAATGGCAATCCCCTCATGCCACCGGCTTGAGCAAAGCTCATCCACAAGCTCCTCAACCGGGCAGCACAGATAAAGGCAAACTAGTTGGCCAAACCTACGATAAGGACACCAATTTGTTGTTACAGTCCTATCAGTTAGAGGATTGGGCAGCCAATGAACAACTTACAGGTAATTGTGGTCTGTCCGTCAGACACTTTGTAGAGGCAAGCAAGCTGACCAGAGCTTATTTTGGCAAATCAAACTCAGCCAAAACGTTGCTTTATTGTGATTTGGCGGTCTCCGCCGAGTCAGCCGGACAAGGCGGCGTTGCAAAGCAGGCTTTCTTGCAGTGTTTGGAATACAACCCAGATCTAGCCTGTATACACCTCAAGCTGGCTACCCTATTGGCACGCCTGGGGGATACGGATAAAGCTTGTGCCGAATCCCGGAAAGCCATTGAGCTCGATCCTACTGAACCCAGAGCGCACCTTGTTCTAAGTTTATTGCTGGAGAAACAGGGGCGGTTTAAGGAATCCATAACTGAGAAGGAACTTGCTTTTCATTTACTTGACGCAGGACTCTCAAGCACATGGAAGCAACCTCCAAGAACTAACGAACCGTCCAATCAACCCCTTGAAATGCCATAAATGCTCTTAGCAGCCGGAGGTTAAGTGACATGCTCAGCAATGGGGGGTGACGAAGATCGAGCGAGCAAGGGCGACATGCGCGGCCGCTGCGAGCGAGCTTAACGCCTGGAGGAGCCGAGGGACGAAGGCGACGGAGCTTAAATAACGACATTCAGTGAGCCAACGACTGCGGTGAGCCGTCGGCCGGCGAACGTATTGACGCGCGGAGGAGTCGAGGGACGAAAACGACGGAGCGCTTAAAAAGGGAGCGGAAATCCGCTCCCTATTACTTTTGCATGACAACACCAGTCGTTACTTGTGGGCAACTCTTTCCTTAAATTCTTTGCCCGCAGAGAATGCTGGTACTTTCTTGGCTGGTACTTTAATTTTTTGTCCCGGCTTTTGGGGATTGTTAGTCTCGCGAGCCTGCCTTTCACGGCGCTCAAAAGTGCCAAATCCAACCAGCGTTACACGATCACCTTTCGCTACTATTTCTGTGACGACATCGGTAAGAGCTGCCAACATTTCCTCTACGGCCTTTTTTGTATTGTTGGTACGTGCGGCTATTTCGGCAGCAAGTTCTGCTTTGTTCACTGAGATTCCTCCTGTCAGGCTTATCGTAACCACGTAATGCGCAAGGATACAGCACCATTGAGCCTTCGACAAGATGGTGTGCATAAAAATGTGTCCTAAATAAATGGCTCTTGTCAGGCAAGATTAAGGACAGCATTAAGCAAGAAAGCCTGGACTGGTCACACCATCACACCAACATATCTCTTGGAATCCACACCAGAAAGAAAAAAAGCTTGTCTGGGAAAATCTTTCACAAATCAGATGAAAACCTAAAGAAAGTGGGAACAACTATAGTGCCAACACCAAAGAGATTAATTTCCTTGGAGACTAGGAGTCCGGCAACAACTATCGATTCACGTAGTGCTGCCTTTCTTGCTGCCAACATTGCTGAGACAAAAAAGGCGCACGGGACGGTGGTACTCGATGTCCGAGATGTCACATTATTGGCCGACTTTTTTGTAATTGCAGGAGGTGAAACGTCTACCCAAGTAAAGGCTATAGTGGATGCTATTGATGAGGGTCTTTCAACTCTTGGCTACAAGAGTCATGGCTACGAGGGGAAGAAAGAAGGACGGTGGGTTTTGCTCGATTATGGTGATGTAATTGTCCACGTATTACAGGACAAAGAACGTACTTTTTACAAACTCGAGCAATTCTGGAATCAAGCCCTGGTTGTGGATTGTAAGGAATGGCTTCAAGCATAAGTTACAGAACAACAACCTTGTTTTAGGAGGCAACAACACAAGCTATGAGCTTCAGGACAAGACTGCAAGCATTTGTTGAGAGTCGCCAGAAAATTCAAATCTGGTATGGGATGGGTTGCCATAATACAGTCACAGGACGAGTACTCAATGTTGACCACGACCATATTGATGTGGAAGCTTATACCCACGAAAGTGATGGTCAAATTCACGTTCGCCGCATTTTAGTTCCTTTGCACCTAATCTTGCACATAGATATAACCACTGCTGAAACTGAAGAGGTTGACGATGAAGCGGCCGCTGCCGAAGGAACAGTAGATCGGCTATCACCATCTTCTATGTCTGTAATTGATTTGCCTCCTGCACCACGTGGTTATGCAGTAAGAGTCTTGTCTCAACTGAATGCCTCGTATTCCAATAGATTCTCACGTATGAGCGCAGGTCCAGGTGGCATGTATTTTGCTGTTGACGGTAGCGTGTTTTTTGTAGACAGTGCCGGTCAGTTAAGTGAATACGCCCGCATTAGGGGAAACAGCATCATTTCAGGACTCTGCTTTGATAGAAAGGGCGTTCTCTATGTAGCAACAATTCAAGGCACTGTCTATAAGATTGATCCAAATAAGAGTGGACGAGTTCTGACTCAACTAGACGGAAGTTTAACCGGTGGCGGGACTTTCCTAGCTGATATTTGCATTGGTGCCCGCGATGAAGTCTATGTATCTAATTTCCCATCAAACACGGGGGGAATATTTAAAGTAGACAAGTTAGGAGAATATGAGGTTTTAATTGGGGGTCCTGGACATGGCACCCAAGGCTTACTTCTAGACCAAGAAGGCTTCTTGTGGTGCCTCGAGCACGCCACGGGAGAAGTAGTTAAAAGAACACTCGATGGAAGGGAGTTGGCGCGGGTGGCAGTAGCTGAGCCGGAGAGCTTTAACTTTGCTGACGGGTATGATGGCAACCTGTGCATTGATAGCCTAGGCAGACTCTATGCGACAGCAGGGCGTTCCGGCTCAGTTATCCGCGTAAATCGGGATGGGAGAAGCGAGATTTTTGTCTCTGGGCTCCTGAACCCCACCGGAATAGCTTTCAGCCAAGATGGCAGTTTGTTTGTCTTGGAGGCTGGTCGCTCACGTGTCTTGAGGATTGTAGCGCTTGACAAAGCGGATCGTACCGCCTCAGCTACCGCATTGAGCTAGCCAGTGCAGGACTTGTCTCTTCTTTATATAAGGACTCAAGAAGATCCTTGAATTTAGCTGCCACCACGTTCCGCTTAATCTTCAATGTTGCGGTCAGCTCTCCAGTTTCAACCGATAGCTCGGAAGGAAGAACTGCAAACTGTTTTATCTTCTCGTAATCAGCCAGGTGCCGCGATTTATCATTTATTTCCTTGCGGAGTTGTTGCCTTAGCTCAGACGAAGCTGCTAGCTCGGTAAAGCTGTTAAAAGTCCAACCTTTTTCCCGAGCATACTCACAGGTAGCTTGCTCATCTAAAGTAAGCAGCGTGACAAGATGCTTCTTACGATCACCAAATACAACAGCCTGGCTAACATACGGAATGGTCTTGAGGACAGATTCAATCTTCTGTGGAGCGATATTTTTGCCTGCAGAGTTTACTATCAGATCCTTCTTGCGATCAGTAATTGTAATATAATCGTCACCATCTATAATACCAATATCACCAGTGCGAAACCACCCGTCACAGAAAGCTTCAGCAG
>JACQVM010000386.1 GCA_016209785.1 Candidatus Melainabacteria bacterium
GCCCGGGAAAACCTTCCCGCACTGTTCAAGTACCTTGCCGAGAATTCATCAAACTCCCACCTGCAGCATATTCGCATTTGGTAGAACTTTTAGATGAAAGTGTAGGCTCGGTCAATACAATTATTAGAGCTGTTCACCGTAAGCCCACAACCCATGAAGTGCTAAACATTGAGTTTTATGAAGTACAAGCTGACCGCAAAGTGACGGTTACAGTACCAATTAAATTTACTGGAACATCGCTTGCCATACAGGCCGGTGGTCAACTTATTGAAGACAAATTGGAAGCAGAAATTGAGTGCTTGCCGCATGATATCCCAGATTTCCTAGAAGTAGATTTAGCTCAGATTGTGGAAATGGATCAAGGCATACACTTTGCAGATTTAGCTCCTGGTTCCCACATAAAAATCCTCAACCCGGCTGACGAAATTGTTGTTCGGGTTATAACACCACGGGCTGCTCAACCAGAAGAAAAGGTCTCAGAAGTTCAAGCAACACCCGAGGCTACAGCTACCGCGACCACTTAACCAATTAACTTTCGCTGGCTGTCGGGGACTTAGGCTCTTTGGAGAGGCTATGCCTAGGGGCTGTTATAACAGTTTCCTTGCTTTTGTTTGCCTGGGCCTCAATTGGTTGACTACTTGTAGAGACCTCGTTGCCTGCCTTAATAGTTTGAGGTGTCTTGGTCTTTGCTAAAGGAATCCGCACGGTAAAGGTAGATCCTTTATTAAGCTCACTTTCTAAGTCAATACTTCCACCGTGAGCTTTAATAATGGTGAGAGCTATAGCCAGTCCCAGCCCTGTGCCACCACCATATAAGCGGCTGCGAGTGCGAGATCGCTCAATTCGGTAAAAGCGGTCAAATATACGCTGTTGATCAGCCGGAGCTATACCAATTCCTGTGTCAATCACACGCACAATAGCCTGCTGGTTGCTAGAACGCAGCGTAATAGTCACCTTACCTCCACCTTGAGTTGCCTTAATGGCATTGTTGGTCAAGTTGAGCAAGACTTGCTTAAGCCTATCCCCGTCAGCAAAAACCTGCACTGGTTGTTGAGGAACAATAAACTGCACCTCAATCTGTTCTGGAGCAATAACACTCACCGTGTCTTCCACACTTAAAACAACATCACGCAAATCAATAATCTCTTTTTGACTAATAATCTCCTGCCCTGCATCAGCTCGAGCCAGTTGCAATAAATCAGACACCAGCCGAATAAGCCTGCCTGACTCATCAGAAATAGTTTGCAATGCCTCAGAAAGAAGCGTCATATCGATGTTTAACCCACGACGCTGCAAGAGCTTAGTGTAGCCCTGGATTGAGGTTAAAGGAGTACGCAGCTCGTGACTAGCATCCGCCACAAACTGGCACTGGATGTTTAACGACTCCTCCAGTCGGTTCAACAACCGGTTAAAGGACTTACGCAACTCAAAGGTCTCCACTGGTTCGCTTGGATCATTCCCTAAGCGCTGGCGAAGATCCATAGTAGCCAGCTTGGTGGTTGCCTGCAAAAGCTGTCTAATAGGACTTAACACCACTCCAGCAAGAAACCAATTAATGATTACCAATATAGGCAAGAGAGGCAAATACCAAGCAAGATCGATAAGCCTTAACCCTTGCGTTCCAGTCACAATGAGATGACAAATGATAATCGGCAGAATGCCTGAAGCCGACATGGTTAATGCCATGCGGGCTCGCATTGATCGTGACCATTGAAACTTAGCCATTGTCTTACTTAAAAGATTACCCCACACTTCTAACAAGTGGATCAAGAAACTTCTTGTGCAGCACCCCATTGCTTACAAGACAATTGCCAGTATAGATTGACTTGCCACCGGCTAAATCACTGAAGGTACCGCCAGCCTCCTCGACGATAATTTTCATGGGAGCCAAATCCCAGGGTTTAACGCCAACTTCCAACATAGCCTCTGCCTTGCCCTCACAAACCAAGGCAAAACCAAGATAGTCACCATATCCCCGAGCACGATAAGTTAAGGCAACGAGCTTGGTAAAACCATCCCAAAATCCTTCTTCTAATATCCTTCTAGCTGCTCCAAAGTTAAATTGTGATTGGGACAAGTCATTGAGCGTTGAGACACCAATGCACTTACCATTCTTGTATGCTCCTAATCCCTTGGCTGCCCAAAACATGTCGCCCATGGCAGGTGCATTGATAACACCGGCAACTATTTCACCGTCCTCCTCTAAAGCAAGCAACACAGAAAAGATGGGTATACCACGAGCATAGTTGTAAGTTCCGTCAATGGGATCAATAATCCACTTCCGGCACTTATTGCCCTGCGACGCAACAATTTCGCCGCCCTCCTCACCAACAATGGAATCTGCTGGAAATTGCCGGGCAATTGCCTCAGTAATGATTTGCTCACATTCTTTATCAGCCACAGTAACAGGAGTGTTGTCATCTTTCATTTGCCAGCCTACACCCTGAATAAAATACTCCAGGGCAAGATTTCCTGCTTGCCTGCATACATCAATGGCAAACTTAAGCTCACAGGCCCAATTATGGTTGGATATGCCAGGCATTTCGAGCCCCTCTCAAACACCTACATTATCGTAACAAGGCCTCCAACTGTAATCATTGAAAACTCCCGCCCAATAACTGAGCGGGAGTTGAAGGAGTTCAGATCAATCCAGGTTGTGGAAGATAAAGAAACCTGTTTAGAACAGATAATCGTATACGGCTCGAGCACCACGGCCAACACCAACACCCATGTCGCGAAGGTCGATAAATGTACCCTTGACCATCCGCTCAACAACAAAGCCCTTTTGCCTTTCTGCGTAGGCCAGACGCATATCTTGTTCCATGTTCTTTTCTTCAGCCGCCTTCATGCGCTGCTCAAGACTATCAACACGACTCTTTAGCTGATTAAGCTCCCCACGAAATTCTTCCAGCAGTGCTGCAAACTTTTCCAAGTCGGCCTTATCAGCCTTTTGACCCAATCTTTCAGTTATGCACTGCTCGTACTTATACAAAGCTGCTGCAAGCTCAAAACGTGTTGCAGACTTTTGTCCGCGAAACGTTCTATCTGGATACCCAACAAGCACATGACACGGATTATTGACAAGCTCTTTCAAGGCATTGTATGCCCACTCGCTACCAACCACGTCACTAAGTTCACTAATATTGGTGGCGCCCTGGGCAGTTGCCGGAGCCGTGTTGACTAAGATGCTCGCCGCTGCCGCAACAATTGCAGTAACAAGGGCCGCAATCTCTTTCCTCATCTTGACCTCTCCTTAGAACAACCTGAATCCTAAGAAGGCCATCTTATCTCAATGTATCGCTGGCGAGTAGTAGGCTTGAGGAAGAATTTGCAAATCGATAGAGGGGTAATCTGTTGAAACCTACACCTGGCGCTAGTTTTATCCAACTTAAATAACGTTAATAACTTAAGATCTGGACACCCATAAATATATGCACCAGAAATAACTGACAGTACAACCGGTCATCAATACATGGCAACCATTGTTAGAATTTGCAATCACCTGACTACCATCAGTTTAAGTTTGATGACCCAATGAAACCTTATAACGTGGTTGTTTTATCAGCCACTTGCTTGAGAGAAAAGCAATACTATCTTTGGTGACACTGCAATCAAACTTGAAACTCTTGTCCACCAAATCCAGTGAAGACGACTGCACCATTTGGGCTCACATGAATCTCTGTGACATTCCCTTGAAAAGGACGCTCAGCATATAGAAAATCTGGCTTGAGCCAGATTAATCTTTGGTTGGAACTCCCACGCCAGAGATGAGCTGACGGATCGGAACTCTTCAGGGATTCCACATAGCGACCATCAATGAGCAGATCAATCTCAGCAAGAAACTCTAAGGCTGCATCAGGAGCACGGGTACCTATCAATTCCTCATATGTAAATCCAGTGTAGCAAACCGTATTAAGTCCTTTTTTTTCTCGAATGATGCGTGATACTTGGGCAAGTCCCCGGGCCTGCAGAAATGGCTCACCTCCTGAGAAAGTCGCTCCACGATGATTGGGATTGGACATGATCTTCGCTGCTAGATCATCCGCAGAGATAAGCTCTATGACTTTGTCCGTATCCCATGTCTGGGGATTTTGGCAACCCTTACAAGCATGCTGGCAACCCTGTGTCCATATCACAGCCCTGGGACCGCCAGGTCCATTGGCTAGACTTTCCTCAACATAACCGGACATATTGATCTCCTGCAAGGAGACCCCGGCGTTAACGCC
>JACQVM010000387.1 GCA_016209785.1 Candidatus Melainabacteria bacterium
ATATAGCAATGGCACGAGATGTGAGTGTGACAAAGTGGCAAGCTAAACATTTTTCGATCCCCCTGAAAGATAAACAGCCAAATTCCTCTGTGTGTGACGAATTTTGTGTGATGGCATGATGTTATGGCAGTTCGACAAAATTGAACACGCCCAAATTAGCAGCAGTTGACTGTGCAATTAGACAGTTCTTTGATACTTAACGATAATCTTCCCGACGGTTGCCAATCCGTACAATTAGAATGCGTACCAGAGTATCTTCGATACTGCTAATGATTCGATAATCACCAACGCGATATTTCCACAGTTCCCCAAATCTTGAACCTTTCAGGGCTTCACCAATACTGCGCGGATTGTCTAGGTTGGAGACACGCTCATATAAAAACTTCAAGATTCGCCGGGCATGCTGTTTATCGAGCTTGTTTAATTCCCTTTCTGCTGCAGGAGCAAGCTCAATCTTCCATGCCATAACGTTTCATAATTTCTTCTAGGGGAATAGTCTCTGTGCGGCCAGCACGAATATCTTCTAAGCGTCTTTCAGCCAAATAAATGTCTTCAAGGTCATCGATATACTCACATATTGCTTGCTTGACATAAAACGACTTTTTTCGTCCTGTTCTTGCAGACAATTGCTCAAGTCGAGCTTCCACATCTTGCGGTAATCGAATTGAATAGGTCATAGAAAGTAGCCACTTATTGAGATGTAATGCATGTAATACACTATTCTACGCCAATCAGGTTGGCTTGACTAGCTGTCTTTATAGGCTACACAAGAAACAGGCTGGTCTCAAAAGGATGAGATCTGGCGGTGGCTCTCCAGAAAAAATGCCACACACCTGCTTAGCAGTCCTGACGGGTCAGAGACTCTAGGAATTGCCGGTCCTCTGCTGTTAAGTTGGCTTCCTTGAGCAGGTCAGGACGTTTTAAGTATGTTTGTCGAAGTGCTTGCCGGCGACGCCATCTAGCAATTTCCTGATGATTTCCGCTAAGTAGAACCTCTGGAACATCCATGCCACTGAATTCAGCCGGTTTAGTGTATTGTGGCCCTTCCAGCAAGCTATCGACAAAAGATTCATGAGCTAACGAGATTGATTTCCCTACTACTCCAGGTACTAATCTACCTACAGCATCAATAACTGCTAGACAAGGTAATTCTCCGCCAGTAAGAACAAAGTCTCCTATTGAGACTTCGTGTGTTGCTAATGTTCTTATGCGCTCATCAAAACCTTCATAGTGCCCGCATATGATGGTAATGTCCTTTTGTTCGGCAAGCGTGTCAGCTAGATCTTGGTGAAAGGGTATACCTTGAGGAGTCATGAGAAGAACAGGTGAATCTGGAGATTTTTCAATTGATTCGAAAGCTGCAAAAAAAGGCTCAGGCTTTAGCACCATCCCAACACCGCCACCATAGGGGGTGTCATCCACTTTGCGATACTTGTCATGACAAAAGTCGCGTGGGTTGTATGTCTTAACTTGAATTTTTTCTGCCTTAATGCCACGGCAAATAATGCTTGTAGAGCAATAGACAGAGATTAGCTCTGGAAACAACGTGATGATATGGAAGTTCACCATAGGAGAATGCCACACTCCGCTATTAAGGTTGTTGACGTTGCTGATTGTATCAGGCAGACACGCCTAGTCTTCTTTGAAAAACCGACGCAGCGTGGGGCGTTGCCTAAGGAAATCTAAGGTTTCAAGCCAATAGCGTCTGTATACAGGCGGATCAATGTATTTTTGTACGATGGCAATGACTTGCTCGGGAGTGGATGTGGTGTCAGTATTTTGTGGAGAGCCAAAAATACTGCTTCCACGCCCTCCCCAACCAGGCTCTAGTGTACTCAACTCCCTAAGTGCATAAGGTAGGTATTGCCCACCATTACTGCCATCGCGGACTCCCACAGTAAAACGTCTAAATCGCCCATTTTGATTATGCAAGACCACGACATCAGCATAATCATACCCATGTAACAAAGCAGCTGTGCTGTCAGACTCTACAAGGGCAAGCTTGCCTGGCAAAATGACCTGTACGTTCAAATCCTGCTCTATGGCGGCATGCACATCTCTGCGTACCTCGCGATTGCGTCGAGCCAGAGTTGCTAGAAGTTCTTGATTGACTGTGCCATCAAGAACATCTTTGACAAAGAAAACTTGTTTGTGCAGTTCTCTATTAGAGCGAGCTGTAAACTGAATGGCGTCCATTGGGTCACGTAAATCATCAGGAATTAGATCTCTAAGCCCTCTGTCTCTGCGCCCTATGGCTTCTACAAGACGCTCATTTACTGGGCGTCCCTCAAGCCGATTAGCAAGAACAGCCATTGCAGTTAGCGAGTCCCTATCTATTCGGATGGTTGCAAGCACAGACCCTGGCTTGGGAAGCTGACTGTCTGGCAACAATAAGGCTTGCTCACAAGCGCTTAGTGTTTGGGCAGTATCTCCAACGCGATGGTGATCAAGATTTGGTTGGCTACTAAGAAGCCGCGGATCAGAGATTTCTATGCCAAAGTCAAAACGCTTGTTAGCTGGGTGTCCTGGCTTAACTGTTACATACCTGTAAGGACGTATCCGTGTAGGCAGTGATGTGTCTGCTGCAATTGGAGCTACTTCAGAGCCTGCAAGCGTAGATTGGTCTGCAGTAATGCCTAAGGCTTTGTCGGTTGTTGGCCCAACTTTTGTGCGAGCGCCGGTAAGATGTAAACGAAGTTTAGCACCAGCTAAAGTTCCACCTACTGTGCCTGGTGTGACAATTACTGTGTCAAAGGCAAATTGCCCTACTTTCTTGGACAATTGTTGACTAGCTAGGTCAAGCTTAGTGTTGGTGTCAGCAACCCAAGCTTGAGATAAGGCTGTACGCCAAGGTTTTACTCCTTCATCTATGAAAGATAACCCGGCCGACGCTGCTATACCCCGTGTTACTAAGCCAACTGCACCAACTCTTGCCGAAAGATAGCCAATACCTAAGCCAAATGCTGTGCCTACGCCTATCTGTAAAGCTGTTGAGCCAGGGTTTTCATAAGCATGGATAGCAGCTTCCTTAAATGCTTGAGGGGTTCCTGTCAGCCCATGGCTTATTACGTAAGCCTCATTCCATAGTCGTGTGCCAAGGCTAAGCTCGTTTGATGTTTCACTCAATTGGCCGCTTTCAACTGGATGATCCATGGTGAACCTAAATTATCGTAAGCACAGAGGGCCGCAACTCTCTATAGTTTGACAAACGAGTTTAGGTCTTTACCCGGCGGGTGTCATTGGGGAGATTACGAGAATACACATCAAGTTCCACAGGCACGACATACTAGCGCTAATCACCTTATCCAGCGGTAATACAATCGCTATGATATCTCCAGAACTTGACACAATGCTTGAACTACTAATTCAAGATCACCTTCGTGAATGGTATCTATTAGATTTACCAAGCGTTGCTTGTCTAAAGCACGTAATTGATCTATGACGGCAATTCCGCGTCTTCTGCCGCTTACGATTTCGACTGTAATTGGTGGGTTGGCTTGTGCCTGACCTCCAGATGTTGCAAGAGGGATTACTAAAACAGTCCTGCGACGCTGGTTTACAATGTTGTTGCCGATGATAAGTACCGGCCGAGACTTCTGAATCTCGGCTCCCTTGCTTGGGTCTAGCTCTCCCAAATTGGCAAACCAAATCTCGCCACGCTTTGGAGATGCAGAATTACCAGCCACGGTGATCAAACGGCTCGCTGACAGTATTTTCTAGCGCTTGGAAGTCGGCTTCCAGCTCAGCTAGTCCAGCATCTGCATTGGCTGCATCGCAAGCAGCGGCTAAAGTCATCTCACGACGTTTGGCCTCTTCTTCCAACAGCGTCGATACGATGGCACTACGCGTCCTGGAAGGAACGACAGTAGCGAAACGTTGGAAGATGTCTTCCGGAACGGTAAAGGTTAGACGAATTTTCTTCATACGTATGTTATTCACACAACATATTATAGCTGGCTAGGTGTAACCAGGCAAGCGCGATCACAAGAATTGATCATTGTTACGCCATATATGGGGCAGGTTACGTCATTTTGTCTCCTGGTTGATGAGGAGTTAAATGTAGGAGTGGCGCCATTGTAAAATGATGTCGGCTGGGTTTGAAGAAATATGATTAGTAGCAATGGATATTAGCCGGGTCTGCAGCACAACCATCATGACTAACTTTCCAGATGTTGCAGGCATCTGGCTATTCGGTAGCAGGGAATCCGGTATGCAGAGTCCGGATAGCGATATTGACCTGGCTGTACTGCCTTCCTGTACGCTCGACAGGATTAAACTCTGGGAGTGCGCTCAGTCGATAGGCAGCAAGATTGGTAAAAATGTCGATCTTATTGATTTGCTGGAGGCATCAACGGTGTTGCGAGCACAGATCATTAACACGGGTAAGCGAATTTATTGTTCCGATCGACTGAAGTGTGATCTGTTTGAAACAGAGACACTTGCTGATTACGTGCGCTTTACCGAGGAGCGCAGGGAGTTGCTTGAAGATATAAAATCACGGAGAAAGGTCTTTGGGGAACATGGATGACGTGCTCGTAAACAAGGCCGCTACCATTGAGCGTTGCCTCAAGCGTATTAAAGAAGAGTACTTCGGCCATGAAGCCGAGCTTGCGACCAACCTTAACCGTCAAGACTCGATCATTTTGAACTTGCAGCGGGCATGCGAGGCAGCTATCGATATGGGCATGCGAATGGTCAGACTCAAACAGCTTGGCATCCCCCAGAGCAGCCGCGATATTTTTGTGTTGCTCAATGACGCAGGTGTGATAGAGAGCGCTTTAAGCATTCACTTGCAAGCTATGGTGGGCTTCCGTAATATTGCCATTCACGACTATCGCAAAATGAATTTAGATATAGTCCGCCACCTTATTGAAAACCGGCTGCAAGACCTGTCCCAATTTGCCGCGCTGGCTCTCACAATTACATAACGCAACACCATTCCTTGGTTTGCACCAACGATGCACCATAGTAGCACCACGGGTGCTATCACAGCAAATGTCCCATAAGATCAGGCACGAGTCTGGGGCTGATGTTCAACCAGCCCCAGACTCGTTGTCTTTCTATCTAACTAAATGCTAGGTGCTACTATGTGTGTGTGAGTGCATCTACCTGTTTGGCTGTGCCGGCGTCATCACATCTTGATAGCTTAGAGCTTCCACCTTCTTAGGAGGTCACCAAAGTCATTTTGAAGTGCATCCAGCATTTTGCTGGCGCGTGCCATTGTAATAGCATCGTGGCTGCGTGCAATACCAGATACCAAGAAACCAGCAAACAGTGCAAATCCAAAGGGAAACGAGTTTGGAAATACAATGATTGTGAAAAGAAAGAAAAGCCCGACCCCCGCAATGGCCCCATCTTGTGACTCGTTAGGCAAAATCAGGTTCATGATAAATCCAAAGACAAAAAGCACCACCAGTACTATGATGAGCTCGAGCGTAGACACTGTGTTGGGTTCTTTCTTGTGTTTTGCGTGATTGAAAAGTATTTTCTTTGTTACTTTACTTGTGTTTGAACAGGTCCCCAAGCCACCCTTTCCAACGTAGGAAAAAGAGGAGGCCAATGACCAGCATGCTCATGATTGCCAGTGCAAATGGATATCCCCAACTCCAGCCAAGCTCAGGCATAGTCTTAAAGTTCATGCCATATACGCCTGCTATGAATGTTGGAGGGATGAACAATGTGGTGATAATGGTGAGAACCTTCATCACCTCGTTCATCCGGTTGCTGGCAGTGTTGAGGTGGAGGTTCATGAGGTCAGAGCAGAGCTCTCGATCTGTCTCAATCTGGTCAAGCATGCGAACCACGTGATCAGCGCAATCACCTGGTAACCACAAACTAATGAGCGCTACTTACCTAAGCGACGGAGGGCTTCCTTCAACTGGTTGTCGTTGTCTGTGCCGTACTGGATGCCAGCATCCGGGCGTACAAACACATCGGGTTTAAGCCCACCAGAGCAAGAGATAATGCCGCTGCCAATGCACTGTCTGTTTGGTGAGTAGAAGATGCCATCGAAGACAATTGTTGTACGCCGATAAGCATCCTGGACTACAATTGGAACAGATGCGTCACCATGGGTGGGCACACCTAGAAGTGTGGCACGGCGATTATCTCTTAGTGCAGCACAGAAGATTTCTGCAGCATGGGCTGTTCTTCCCCTGGTCAAAACATAGGTTGGTCTGCCGGCAGAGAGATTAAACTCACGTGGCTTGTAATCAACAAAGTACTGGGGAGGTCCAGTTTGCGTTGGTGGTGTCCAGGTAATGGTCTGGATGGCTGCTGGGTGCAGTGTATATGTCACGTAGGTGTCGCCAGTGTATGGCGGTGTACGTACAGTGATGCTTGTGACAGTGCCCTGGTCCAAAAAGAAAGAGGTCATTCCTATGGCACCGTCAAGATTGCCATATCTGCACTCTCTAAGGTCAATCACGTACGCTTCACATGGACCAAGCTTGTGCATGGCACGTCTGACATCATCCACGTCAAAGGGATAGTCCATGTTGTCCATGCGGATGTAGCCAACGTTGCCGTTC
>JACQVM010000383.1 GCA_016209785.1 Candidatus Melainabacteria bacterium
ATATAGCCATTATCTTGGGTAATTTCTAGACCGCCGGACCGATTTTCATAATCGTGAATGAGCTCAAGTAGAAGCTGCCGAACAACCTGAACGTCAGCGTTTACAATCCTAGCGATTGCCTGTACCCGTACTGGCTTATCTGTGAGGAAAAGGACTGCTTCAATCTGTGCCTTTAGACTCATGACTAATCCCTAGCTTTCTTTGCCTTCTAACCAATCGCCATTTTCTCTGGCACTACCTGTGGAGCCTCTCGTAGAAGATAGAGAGGTCCATAGAATTCTTGTTGCTCGAGTCCTACCTTACCGGCATTTGCAAGAAATAAGACTGCCAGGAATGCCTCTACCCAGTGTCTACGCTCACCAAGATATTCAATGAGTTTTATAAACGGCAACATTTCACCGTCAGCCAGAGATTTTGAAAGAATGTCCTCAACGCGCGTTATGATCAGTTCAATGTCTTCATCATGTGCAAGCTCTAGAATATCATCTACATCGTTAACTTCTGGTTGCCCTTCCAGATCTATCCGTGGCACGGTTTGCTTTTGTCCTCGTGCTCGTTCTATCCGTTCTGCCTCGCGCAAGGCGGTAATTAGTTGATCAAGGGTGACCTGGCGTTGGCGAAGCTGCTTGCTCTTAGATCGACGTACCAAAGCACGTTCAAGATCGGCAAGTGTAATTTGACGTGCGACAGGTTCCAGGTGCGAATCATAAATAATTGGGCTGCCTTCGGAATCAAATTCCAAAAAATCATCAGCATCAGCGAAACTGGAGGAAAGCAATGCTTCGGCTTTCATCCGAAGAAGCACAGAAGCATGCAAAAGAATCTTGCCGCTTTGACGCAGATTTTCCTTGGGTGCTGCAGCTACTGCCTTAAGGAACTTGTCGGTGACATCAATAATATCTATGTTTTTAGGATCAATTTCTCCTGATCTGGCCAAATCAATGAGAATCTCAATACCACCTAAGTGGGGTCCGCATTCTTGTGCCTGGTGATCAGAGCTGCGGGTCCCTAATTCAAGAGCCTTTTCAGTTTGTGAAATGTTGTCCACGGAAATCATGCTCCTTGAGCTTGAAGTTCTGGAAGTCTAACTTCTTGTATGCCCACTACTCGCGAATACCCGTCAGGCCTTAAGGACACACCAATTGCGTGATCGGCATTTTCAATCATTGGACGCCTAAGACTAACCACTACAAATTGAGCACTTGTAGATTGGCGGCGCACCATTTGTGCTAATCGTTCTGCATTGGATCCGTCAAGCATCATGTCAACTTCATCAAAGGCATAGAATGGTGCTGGGGCATAACGCTGAAAAGCAAAGACAAACGACAGCGCTGTCAGCGATTTCTCCCCTCCTGAGAGTGCCTCAATTCTCTGCATTTTCTTATCCCTGGGTTGAGCTCGAATAATGAGCCCTCCGCCAAAGGGATTTTCGGGATTTTCTAACTCAAGGCGCCCGTGTCCATGGGACAGCTCGGCAAAAACTTCCTGAAAGTTGTGATTGATTGCCCGAAAGGCTTCCAAGAAGGTGTTTTTCTTTAGTTCATCATAACCGGCAATTCGCTGAACAATTTCCTGTCTCTCTAAAGCAAGGGTGTTCAAGTTATCATCTAACTCATTGCGTCGCTTATCAGCTTGGCTGAATTCCTCTAGTGCCTTCATGTTGACAGGCTCCATGGCTCTCATGCGTTTTTCCAGTCGATCCACTTGAGAGATAAGCTGAGCAACTGTTGCTTGCGAGGGCGGAACATACTGCGGATTACTTTCGAGGATTTCTGATACCTTATCCTTAAGCTGAATTAGTTGTCCATCACGGTCCTGGCAAATTAGCTTAAGCTTCTCCTTTTCTTGTATGAGATAGGTATGCTCCTCAGTTCGCTTAGTTTTCTCTACTTCGGAGGCAGTCACTTCATCATGCAATTTGTCCTTGAGATCGCGCAGTTGTTTAAGCTCGTCTGACAAGTCTTCAACCTTTTGCTCTACACAAGCGATCGTCTCTTTCAGATCGCAGATTGTCTTGCTGTGGCTAGGGGTCAAAGCATTTAGTTCCTCTATTTCAGTAGTCAGTGTTGCTAGTTGTTGCTCAAGGTTCACCAAATTGTTTTGTTCCAGGCGTTCTTCGGTTTCCACGCGATCCATCTCTCGCTGGCTTTGCATCAAGTTTTTTTCAACGTTTTCTATATCTAGATGAAGCTCCTCAGACTCAGCAATAAACTTCTCAATGGCTGTCCGACTGCCATTTCCAGTTGTTTGAGTTAACTTGTTGTGCAACGAACCAATCTGGTGATCAAGGTCTTCAACGGCTTGTGTAATGTGAACAATTTCTTGGTCGAGTTTTTCAATCTCATCACCTGTAAGGCGCAAGCGTGGCTTAGCATCGTCAATTTCTTTGTCTAGATTTTGGGCTTGTTGTCGCTTGACCTCCAGCTCTGCTCCCTTATGTGCTACCTGAGCTCTTGCATCCCCTAATCTGCCTTGTTCCTCATTGAGGCTGCCAATAAGGTCTTTCAATGAGTTTTGCAGGTCAGATATGTCCTGCAGCAATATTTTAGCCTTACCCTTAAGTACACTAGTGTCTGTGTTGGCTTTGTGTGAGAAACGCATTCTGGCTCGTGTGTCATATCCACCGCTGATGGTGCCCGATTTTTCGAATAGCTCTCCTTGCAACGTGACCAGACGTTCTTGATTAATAAGGCGTCGAGCTGTATCCATGTTTTCTACAACAATGGTTTGTCTACACACATGCTGGAATGCTTTGCCAAAGCGTGGATCAAAATTGATGAGATTGTAGGCAAAATCAATAACGCCCTGCCGTTGGGGAAGTATTCCTGGGGCTTGCGCTAATATTTTGTTTAATGGAATAAATGTTGCACGCCCAGCCTGGTTTTTCTTTAAGAAGGCAATGCATTGCTCAGCAACTTCATCGTCCTCAACAACAATGAACGCCAGACGATTGCCAATTGCTGTTTCGAGAGCCAAAGCGTAATGCTCTTCTACCTGACCTAGCTGACCGACTGTTCCGTGCACGCCCGTTATGCCAGAGTCGAGCACGGCTTCCACGGCTCGCCCATAACCACTTTCTCCTGCTACCTCTGCGGCTGTCTCCATCTCAATGAGTCGGCGGTTGACTGTCTCTAGGTCCTGCCGTGCTTGCTCTATATCTTGCCTGGTGGATTCAGTCTCGGCTTCAAGCTGCCGTATAGTTCGCTCGACGCCGGCAACATCAGCTTGACTGTCTTGGTAGCTTTTTTCTAGTCCCTGGACAATGCCCTTAAAGGATGCTGATTTTTCAATTAAGGCTGTAGCTGAATTACGGATAACCTCTAGCTCACGCTCCAGTCCTTGTCTTCTTGTTGCCAGTTCGGTCTTTCGTACCTCAAAGCTGTGCTTTTTGTCGCGCAACTCCTGCAAATCTGTATGAATTGAGGTAGCTACGTCCGATGATCGGTCTTTTTCTTGCCTTAGTACTTCAATTTCGGCTTCGACAGCACTCAAAGCACCTTGCTTTTCCATAAGCACAAGCTCTACTGCTTGGAGATCTTCTTGGCTGTTTCGCTTCTGCTTGGCAAGCTCAGTTTGGTGTTTTTCAATTGTCTTGATTTGAGCCTGTAGGCTCTTATGAAGCTTAGTCTTTTCAGCAACCACAGCCTGGAGATTGGTGAGCTTATTGTCTTCACGCGTCAGCTCGCCGCGAAGATTGTCTAGCTCCTGACGCAAGAGTAGTTGCTCGTTTCCACCTTTGTCTCGAATTTCCTCGGTAAGGTTCCCAATTTCTGAGCGTAACTTGAGGAGTTTGGATTCAAAGTCAGCAATGCTCGCGATGAGACGTTGTTCTTTGGTGGCTAAGTCATCAAGTTCGAGGAGCTCCTGGCTGAGCTTGGCTTCAACTTCTTTGGCTCTTGAGAAAACTAAGCTGCGCTCGAGATCTTCCTTTTGCCCCTTAAGCTCCAGATATTTTAAGGCTTGATCGCGGTCAGCTTTTAATATATCTAAACGGCTGATGATCTCAGCAAGCACTATCTTCTGATGTTCAATTTGCTCACCAACTGAATTGAGCTCCTCAGTTGCTTGCTCAATTCTTTTGTCAAACTCGGCAACTCCAGCTAGTTCATCAATAATCTTGCGACGCTCAGTGCTGCTCATGGTGACTATGTTAGTCACATCTCCTTGCATA
>JACQVM010000397.1 GCA_016209785.1 Candidatus Melainabacteria bacterium
CAGCAGAGCCAGTGGTAGCAGCCGTAGAACCTGCTGGTGCGGCGAGCCCGGTAGACCGGATTCGCGCTGCTATGGATACACTAAGACAATCTACGCCAACAGCCGAGCCTGCTGCTGTTAAGCCAGTTGATGGCGCAAGCCCGGTAGACCGGATTCGCGCTGCTATGGATACACTAAGACAACCTACGCCAACAGCCGAGCCTGCTGCTGCAAAATTAGATGTAGCAGTTCGACCTGATGCTGGTAGCGAACCTGCACAAGGGGGTAGTGTAAGACAGCAATCTGAAGGTGGTGTAGGAGCAGAGGATAGGCTAACGCAAGAGGGTGATGCAGCCGACAGGCCAGCAAGAATCCAGGAAGAGTTAAAAGATCTTTCTGAAGATAGCATGCCTCAACAAGGCATGGATGCAAAATTACGTCGCCAACTGCAAGAAGAAGAGGATCACTGGACTCGTAAACAAAGCCGCAGGCCAATCAAAGGTGCCAGTCGCGCCAGTCGCGCAAGTCGCGCAAAAGGTGTAGGCAAGGGAAAAGGTGGCAGAGGCGGCAAGCACAGCGATGAGTTTGAGGAGTAACAGCCAAGGATAAAATGTCTTTTGCAATTCCAATAGCCCAAGAGTTCTTGAAAGGCTAGAATGATAGTCTTAGCTTAACAATATTGTTTATGTTTTGATTCTTGGCTGGATGGTTAACTCAATGAGTTTGAGAGAGATTTCCAGGAATGGCTAGAGAGAGCTCACTCAATGAATACAAGGACCTTTTGTCTGGGTTGTGTCGTCGTCTTGAAGTAAAGTGTGCTCGCGGGGATCAGCGCAGGCTAGAACGGCTCGACGAGATGAGTGATGATGAGCTCATGCGGAAATGGCTATGGGTAAGTTCTATTGTTGGGGCTCTGATCTTTTATCTTGGATTGCCTTTCTTGTTGAGTTTGCTGGCACAGTTTATCCCGTCGCTACTCATGCAGCTATTGTGGTCTGTGCTTAAGCTGGGAATGGGCATGGTTATTGTAATCTTTGCCTTGGCAGTCTACTTTACGATTAAACGCTCAGACTGAAATTCTCTTATCAGTACAAACTTAGGCTCCACAAAAGCTAGAACATTGATGGTGGGCGGACTGTGCTACGGGTTGGTCTTCGGTCCTGAGAGTTGGAGGGATGCTGGTCTTGACTTTGCCAAGTCACATGAAATAGACTAAGCTAATAAGACTTAGTCTATTCGGAGCATAATATGCGTACTGTCAACATTCACGAAGCAAAAACCCAGTTGTCACGGCTAATTGAACGGGTTACAAAGGGTGAGCCATTTCTGATTGCTAAGGCTGGTAAACCATTGGTGAAGGTCATGCCGGTGGACGCACCAAGGGTTGCCAAACGGCTGGGGTTCATGGCTGGAGAAATAAATGTGCCAGTGGACTTTGACCGGATGGGCAGAGCAGAGATTGAGCAGTTGTTTGGCACTGAGACATGAAGTTGCTCTTGGATACACACTTGCTGCTATGGGCGGCTGGACAGCCTGATCAATTGTCAGATACTGCGCGTATGTTACTAGATGATCAGAGCAATGAGTTGCTATTCAGTGCGGCCAGTCTTTGGGAGGTTACAATCAAGCGCGGTCTGGGGCGCGATGATTTCCGTGTAGAACCGCGACTGTTGCGGCGTGGGCTGCTGGACAATGGCTATACAGAGCTAGCCATCACGAGCGAGCACGCTGTGACTGTCGATATCCTGCCCCCGATACACAAAGACCCTTTTGACCGCCTTCTTGTAGCTCAGGCGCTCGCCGAAGGTATTACCTTGCTGACAACTGATCCGTTGGTGGCACAGTATCCTGGACCGGTGCGTAAGATTTGATGTGGTTGAGTAATCCAAACAAGATGCTTTACAGAACTGCCAATCAGCCATGTAGGCAGGTGATTGACTGACAAATTCGCAGCCATGTGCCTTTCCTACATCAATGAATTCATGATTTCGTCAAGGACTGCTTTAGGTGGACGAACCACGCCTTCTGGCAAATGTGCCAAGGGCTCATCCACAAGATTCATAAGTGTGGTGAAATCTGGCTTGGACTCATCAATGTAAAGCAACCCGGTGAGAAACTGGCCTTCAGCATGAGCTTTTTGGAGTGTCATTAAGGCATTTATGCGATTAGATGGATCATAATCTAATCCCAATTTCTTGAGCATAATATGTGAACCATCGTGCATTTCAACGTCTTGGACTGTGCCAGGTTCGTAGTCTACCGTTATCTGCTCATAGAACGGCACATAACTAAGCTCATGTAGCGGAATCTCATGATCTTTAGCGTACTTGTAACTTTTGGTTGATCCTTCATGGTTGTTAAATGTTACACATGGACTAATTACATCAAGTACGGAGGTCCCCTTATGAGAAGCAGAGGCCTTCAACAATGACACTAGTTGTTTTGGATCACCTGCAAAAGAGCGGGCAACAAAGCTACAGTTGAGCTCAATTGCTAATCCGCACAGATCAATTGGTGGCAGATCATTAACCACGCCAGTCTTAAGTTTAGACCCTAGATCAGCCGTGGCAGAGAACTGTCCTTTGGTTAAACCATAGACACCGTTGTTCTCGACTATGTAAATCATGGGAACATTACGGCGTACAATGTGACAAAACTGTCCAAGCCCGATGCTGGCGGTATCTCCGTCACCACTAATCCCAACTTGAAGGAGCTGTTGGTTTGCCATAGACACACCAGTGGCAACAGATGGCATACGGCCATGAACAGAGTTAAAACCATGGGCTCGGCCTAAGAAATAAGCTGGGGTCTTGCTGGAGCAGCCTATGCCGCTTAGCTTTGTTACCCTGTGTGGCTCAATGCCTAGCTCATAGAAAGCCTTGATAATTTGGCTTGTGACTGCATCATGTCCACAGCCATCGCACAACGTGGAGACAGCACCTTTGTAATCAGCTTGAGTCAGACCAATGCGATTGGTGTGCGGCTCTGAGCTTAATGGTTGGTTTGATTGAGTTGCTACCATTGTCTTTACCCCTCCTCACCCAAGATTGCGTCAGTGACAAAGCGTGCACTAATGGGCAATCCACTAAAGTGACAAATGGATTGTAGTTTCATGGCATGTTCTGGAAGCTCTAATCGGATTAGATCTCTTAACTGTGCATCTCGATTTTGCTCAACAACATAAATGCGATCAAGCCTTTCTACGAATTGCCTTAGCTCTTCCGTGAACGGCAAAGCCTTAATACGGAGATAGCTAACCGGTAATTTTGCATTTCTTAGTTGCGAGCGACTCTCTAGAATGGCACAGTGTGATGATCCATAAGCAATGATGCCTACTCGTGCTTGCCTGTCGATATCTAATTCTGGCTTCGGTACGTACTTGCGTGCAGTTTGATATTTCCTATCCAGACGCTTCATGAGGTTTTCGTAGTCTTCCGGACGCTCGCTGTATTGAGCTTTCTCGTTGTGTCCACTACCTCTGGTGAAGTAGGCAGCAAGAGGGTGATTAGTACCGGGAGTTGTACGATAGCAGATGCCATCGCCATCAACGTCGTGATAGCGCTCGAACTTGCCGAGTCTTTCTAAATCTTGGGCAGTAAGAACTTTGCCGCGATCAATTGGTTTGTCCGGATATGGGAGCCGATCAGCCATCCAGTGATTCATTCCTAAATCTAGGTCACTCAATACAAAAACAGGTGTCTGGAAACGCTCGGCAAGATCAAAAGCTTGTACTGCCAGGCTGTAACATTCTTCAACTGTGCCTGGAAGAAGAATAATATGCTTGGTGTCACCATGAGATAGGCAGTAAGTGCTAAGAAGGTCTGCTTGGGATGTTCTGGTTGGCAAACCTGTGGATGGACCAACTCTCTGAACATCAAAGATAACGGTAGGAATTTCGGTGAAGTAGCCATATCCAGTAAATTCTGCCATCAGTGAGATGCCAGGGCCGGACGTTGAAGTGAAAGAACGTGCTCCAGCCCAGCCTGCTCCTAAAGCCATTCCTATTGCAGCCAACTCATCTTCTGCCTGAACAACCGCAAAGGTTGCTTTGCCAGTTTTTTTGTCGATCCTATATTTCTTTAAATACTCAATCAATGTTTCACAAAGGCTGGATGATGGCGTGATTGGATACCAGCAGACAACCGTAGCTCCTGCAAACAGACAACCCAGTGCAGCTGCTTCATTTCCATCGATGATAATCTTGCCAGAGGTCTTGTTCATCCGCTCGACATAAAAGCAATCGTCTTTCTTGAGGTTGGCCTTGGCCCATTGCTGTCCTTTGCTTGCTGCAACCAAATTGAGATCAATGGCCTTACCTTTGCCCTCAAACTGACGACGAATGCTTGTCTCAATCTCGTTTTGGTCAATGCCTAACAATTCAGCTATGACCCCAACATAAATCATGTTGGTAAGCAATTTTCTAAGCTTAACTTGATCAGTTGCCTCGGCTGCTAGCTCAGAGAAAGGAACTTGATAGTGCGTTATATCAGAGCGCACAGCATCAAGCTTCAAGTCGATAGGGCTAATGCACACTGCACCAGCAGTTAGTGACTTTACGTCGTCATGAGCAGTTTGTGGATTAATGGCTACAAGGATGTCGACTTGTTCAGCTCTAGCAACCCAGCCGTCCTTATTGATACGAATGGTGAACCAGGTTGGCAGTCCAGCAATGTTTGACGGGAACAAGTTTTTCCCACTAACCGGTATGCCCATTTGAAAAATGGAGCGCATGAGTACACTATTCGACGACTGGCTTCCTGAGCCGTTTACGGTTGCGACTTGAATGGAGAAGTCGTTAATTACACGGCCTTTGTCAACCTTTTGAGCGCTGTCTTGAGCTAAAGTTTTCACAACCTACATACCCTGTACAACAATTGTCATCCTACAGTTTAACAACGAAAGAACCTGAGAAAGCATATAGTACAAGATTCACTAAGGATTGTGAGGATAGGAATGTTACCTTGTCTATCCGGTGTGCACGTCAAGAAGATAAGGTCCACGTGCCTCAATAAGCTCCACTAAAGCACGTTCAACCGCTGACATAGAAGCTACAGAGTTGGCAGGCACACCAAGCGAGTTAGCCAACTCGACAAGCTGTACCAATGGCTTTTCAATTTTGGTTGCTTCATTGTGACATCCTAGGCTCTTAGCCCACAGTAAATCATAACGCTGGCGGTTAAGGACTATTGTCTTAACTGCTAAATTGTAGTGAGAAGCAGTCCACAGCCCTTGAGGCTGGCTCAATAAAGATGTGTCACTGGTAAGGCAGATGACCGTATAGTCTGGACTAGCCAACTGAAGCCCGAGTGCTGCTGACAGTCCCCAACCAGGTGCTTCACCATTTGTGCCACAGTAAGACGTGCTGCTTTCAAAGTTCATTGCCTGCAAGGGTAGCTTTGCATAGCTTCCCAGGTCATTGACTATTGTAGATTTCTTTGGACGGAGGCTATCAAGCAGGCGTAGAAAGACACGCAAGGGTATGCTGGGACCATGTGTTGGACAGGCATTAAGTTCTAGCGTCTTTCGTTTAGCTTTCACCCAGGATGCTAAATTAGCCGTTCTCAGTTTAGCGTTGGCTACCCACTGGTTGTCTACCAAAAGCTGCAATTCTGCCCGCAATTTAGAGAGACTTTCAGCAATATCGGCACTAGCTGAGAAATGACAGGGCAAAGTATAGCCGCATGGGTGAGTGTTAAGTTGAATAACCACGGTTGTATCTGGTATGAGTCCTTCTGGCAACCGTTGTCTGTGCTGTACGCCGACTACTAGGATGACATCATAGTCTGAAAGCATGTTACTAGAACCCTCTTCAAGGGTGGGCAACAGTCCAAGAAAAAGTGGATGTTGGTTGGGGAAATTTATGCCTACGGGCATGGCTTCGCTAAATGCTGGACATGCTAAAACCTCAACCAAGCTGACAGCTTCCTTGCGTGCCCGGTATTGCGATATCTCATTGCCTACAAGGACCGCTGGTTTCTTGGCAGAAATCAATAGTTGGGCTGCCTTCTTGAGGAAAGTACTATCGGCACCTCCTGAAGGGCTTAACTTTGGCGGTACTATGACAGGCTCCGATGTTGTTTGCTTGATTATGCTGTTAGGGAACCACAAAAATACTGGCCCTCGTGGTGGAGACATAGCCTCATAAAAGGCTCGACGTGTGATGCGAGCTATCTGGTCTTTATCTTTTACCTCGCATGTCCACTGGCAAGATGATGCTACCAAGCTTAATACATTAGGTGAATCAGTAGCACTAAGGGAATGCAAGGCATCTTCCTCGGCAAGGATAACCAGACCGATACGATCTTGAGCGGCATTGGTAATGGCAGACAGACTGCTGGTTGTCCCAGATATGCCAGAGATATGCACAACGCTTGGCCTGCCGGAAGCGTGGCTGTACCCTATGGCCATTGAAACTGCAACCCCTTCATGGAGTGCTGGCACATAGTGGAGGTTTTTGTGCTCAGTCAAAGCATGCAGCAGCGGTAGATTGCCAGTGCTAAACCTGCCAAATACGTTGGTGATGCCCTCAACGACAAGCTGTCTTACCAACAAATCACTAGCTAGAGAATGGTTAGGCTCTGATAGGTTCACGGACGTTGGACTCCATACTTTGAGGGCAAAACTTATGCATGAATTCTACAGGTGATCCAGCTCCAGGATAGGACAAGGTGTGACATTGGTCCATGCTTGGGTATCTTTGCACAATGGTAAAAACATTGGGATTCCCCAGTCCCTTGGGGCAAATGTATGAGAACGAAGAAACATGGGACTACTTCCTTCCCAGCCGCGGATACGCCGGGCACCACGTTGTAGTGCTAACAG
>JACQVM010000389.1 GCA_016209785.1 Candidatus Melainabacteria bacterium
CCTCATAGCGATTGGCCTGCTTCCATACCGTCCCTGTTTGTGGCTGAACGCCAGCCACACCACAAAGAACAATGACCACACCATCCAGAACGCGCATGGAACGCTCGACTTCAACTGTAAAGTCTACGTGCCCTGGGGTATCAATTAAGTTAATGCGCTTACCCTTCCATGAGCTCGAGATAGCAGCAGCGGTTATCGTGATCCCACGTTCCTTCTCTTGCTCCATCCAGTCAGTGACAGTGGTGCCCTCATGAACTTCCCCTACCCGATGAATCAGTCCAGAATAAAAGAGAATCCGCTCCGTGGTAGTTGTCTTACCGGCATCTATATGGGCAGCAATGCCCATATTGCGAATGTCTTTTAACTCAGTAGTCCTGGGCACGGATTAAAGCTTCCTTTCTTAGCGGCTGGAACGTCTCGTCAGATTCATTGCCTATGCTCCAACTTAACAGTCTACAAGGGTCCTGTTTTACCTGATGGCTCAACAGCAAAAACCTGGGCGTCAAACCAACACAGCGGGCTGGACAGCCGGGCATCTAGCTACATCCCGGTCGTTTAGCCCAAGCTTGCGGGTCTTAATAGCGGTAATGTGCAAACGCCTTATTGGCCTCAGCCATTTTGTGGGTTTCATCACGCTTACGCACCGAACCACCAGTGCCATTGGCTGCATCGATAACCTCGGCCGACAAACGCTCAGCAAATGCCCTACCGGCACGCTTGCGGCTGTTGGTAATAAGCCATGCTGTAGCTAAGGCTACCCCCCTTTGCTGCTTAACCTCCACAGGCACCTGGTAAGTAGAACCCCCTACTCGCCTTGCCTTCACCTCCACCAAAGGAGTAACATTTTTGACAGCCTTATTGAAAACCTCTAGCGGTTCTTGCTTGGTACGCTCTTTGACAAGCTCCAGTGCATCGTAAAATAGCCGTTGAGCACAGCTTCTCTTGCCACGCTCCATCATGCGGTTAATGAACCTTTGCACCAACTGACTGCCGTAAACAGGATCACAGGCAGGTATTCTTTTTTCGACAATAGCTCGTCTTGGCATCTTTGAACCTTACTTTATTTCTTGGCTTGGGAAGCTTTTGGTCTTTTGGTCCCGTACTTGGAGCGACTTTGCATACGATCCTTAACCCCTGCAGTATCGAGCGATCCTCGCACTATGTGATAACGAACGCCAGGCAAGTCTTTCACACGTCCACCTCTTACCAAAACCACCGAGTGCTCCTGTAGGTTGTGCCCTACCCCTGGAATATAAGCAGTAATTTCCATTCCGTTGGTAAGCCGAACCCGGGCAATTTTTCTTAAAGCCGAATTAGGCTTCTTGGGTGTGGTTGTTTTCACCTGGGTACATACTCCCCGCCTTTGTGGGCAGGATTTTAACGCTGGCGACTTAGTCTTATAGGTCACCTTAGCTCGCTCTTGGCGGATCATCTGGTTAATGGTTGGCACCCGTAAACTCCTAAGTTCAACTGTTTCCCCAGCAAAGCAGGTTTGCAATCATACCGAGATCCTTGTCCTGATGTCAACGCACGCTCAAAGACAGGCCCAGAGACCCTGCTGAATATCAAACATAGCAAGTACTGGAGGAAATTGAGCCCAAATTTGTAATTACTTCATAATGGTCAAAGGAATTTCGTTAAAGCCTCAGTTGAGGATATTACGCTCAGTTGCCAGCGGAAAGTTAATGGCAGGACTAGAGACTCCAGGCAAGGAAACTGTCTTGTCTATCTTTAGCTTTTTAGGATGTTTAGCCCGTAACCAATGCTCGCGCGCCAAGAGGCAAAATCCACCAGTGCGCTCCATACCATTTGCCTCAAGAATCTCCCCTAGCCTTAATTGATAATCGTAAGCCCGAGCAAAAAGGAAGGCAGTCTTACTTTCAAGCCTTAGCCAATTAATACAAAAGGCAACTAAATCATTAGCCAGCTCACTCCAACCAGGGTGAACAGCAAATTCCAGATGATAATCCCCAGGACCATGTGCTACAACCTTCACCGCACTGGTTATGACCTTGCGGTCGGTATCTTCGGACAACCAATACCAGACCTTCTTTTTAGCGACTGTCTCGCGAAGCCTTTGCGCCTTTTCAACAGGCAGTTGGGAAACAGCAAAATCATCTGCTGACAGAGAAAAAATAAGGCGAATGTCCGGAGGTAATGCTTCCTGGTGCAACTGCAACAAAGCTTGCTTATCTAGCTCTGTTGCCAGACGAAAACCAGTGTGCAGCATCGGTTGAGCTAAATCCTCAGGAGCAATTCTAAGATGATAATGTGCCACCTTGGCACAGCGTCGGAACCCACAAGACCCAAACAATGTAAGAGCTGCTGAATTTTGATCTGACACCTCTGCAATAAAGTGGCTAACCCCCTGGCTGCCAAACAAGGCAAACACATAACGCAACAACTCCTGGGCTATGCCTCGTCCCCGGTGATCTGGATGCACAATCAGGTGATCTACCTGCCAGCAATTCTTTGACTTGCCGGTACTGCTAACAGTAATAAGCCCAAGAATGACCCCATCTTCCTTGGCCACATAAACTGAAGGAACTAAGTGCATTCGGCAAGGTAGCCAATGCTGCCAAAAGGCTAACCCTCGGAAAAAAAATGCTGAAGTACTACATCTGCTCTCTGCCGGTACATAATCTGGTTGGTACCTTAATAGTGCTTTCGTTTGAGCATAATCAGTAGCAAAGAGAGGCTCAATCTTTATCATAAAGCCCAGTCCTATGAGCATTATCTTTTAATTGTAACATTGCCTCTTGTAAATTAGCGGTCCTAGAGGCCGCAAGCAGGCTTTAGCTAAAGCCTAGTATCATTCAACAATAAAGACCCCGTACACAGTGCAAAGATTTTCTATAAGCACATATTTATGGTAAAGCAAGACAAGAGTAACAAAGTCAAACTCGACAATAAAGCAGTGAACAAAGTTGTCACAGACAACCGGCGCGCTCGCCGTGAATATGAATTATTGGAGATTTGCCAAGCAGGTATAGAGCTTGTAGGCACAGAAGTTAAATCCATGCGGCAAGGCCGGGCCAACTTGCAAGACAGCTTTGCTCGCGTAGAAAATGGTGAGTTGTGGCTATATAACTGTCACATTTCACCATACGATCATGGAAATCGCTTTAATCATGATCCTGTGCGTCGACGCAAGCTCTTAATGCACCACAAAGAAATCCTGAAGCTTAAGTCAAAGATGAAAGAACAAGGGCTAACTCTTATCCCGCTAAAGCTTTATTTCAAAAAAAATTGGGTAAAGGTTGATCTGGCCCTTGCTCGCGGCAAGCATCTTTATGATAAGAGAGAGGCAATAGTAAAGCGTGAAACTAAGCGACAGTTAGAAAGAATAGTAAAGCAAACAAGGTGAGGCGCCAGTCATGGACAGTTGCTCGTGCTCCAAAACTTTTATATTTGTCTTAATGATCTGGGCTTTTTGGGGAACGCACGCAAAAGCTATCGCCTCCTCACCACTAGCAGTGCTAAGCTCAGAGAGCAACACTGCTAGTTACCAAGATCAACATCTCGGCAACTATGGTGAAGAC
>JACQVM010000384.1 GCA_016209785.1 Candidatus Melainabacteria bacterium
ACCCAATTTCTTAAGTCTACTGAGCCTGTGCTAGCAATGGTACCCCGCAAGCAATTCCAGCAACTCCCCTATGATGTGCTTGAACAAATACGTGTGATTGACTCCAGGCCATTTATGTCGCACTCCCTTAATCCAGGTTACATCATGCAACATCGTGGGCAACTGTCTAGTGAAGAACCACTTCTTTTGCTCAGCAACAAGAAATGAAGATTCAGATTTGGTCAGCCACGCAAGCTGCCCTTATAGCCTTTCTTGCTCTTGTTGCGCCATCTTGGGCTGAACAACTTAGCAACAAGCCTATTGATCCAGGCTGGGACAAAGCACGACAAGCTATGGCAACCTGGCAAATTGCTCAACGTGGCATTAGTGATGAACGTGTGCTTGAGGCTATGAAAACAGTGCCGCGCCATTTGTTTATTCCACCAGAACATCATAGTGAAGCTTACCAAGATGGTCCTGTACCAATAGGCTGGGGTCAAACTATTTCCCAACCTTACATAGTTGCTTACATGACAGAAGCTTTGCGGCTAAAACCATCAGATCGAGTACTAGAAATTGGAACTGGCTGCGGTTATCAGGCTGCAGTTCTTGCCAAACTAGTCAGGCAAGTATACACAATTGAAATTATTGAACCTCTTGGTCTTAAGGCTCAGGCACTGCTTCAACAGTTAGGATACAAAAACATCAAGGTTGCAATTGGTGATGGCTACCTTGGCTGGCCAAAAGCTGCACCGTTTGATGCAATTATTGTAACTGCTGCCCCTGACCACATCCCACAAGCCCTTACTAATCAATTGGCTTTAAATGGACGCTTGGTTATACCACTGGGCAAGACCTGGCAATCGCTTGTACGTATAACACGCACCAGCAAAGGACTGACACAAGAAACCTTGTTGCCAGTAAGATTTGTCCCGATGACCGGCCAAGCACAAAAACATTAGCTGACCAGCAAGAGCGACATGTGCGGTCGCAGCGAGCGAGATTGTCGCGCGGAGGCAGATGCAATCTGCCGGAGCGCTTAATTATGGACCGCTCGGTGGTGGTGATGCTGGTGGCGGCGATGGCGGCGGGGCAGGGTGCGTTAGCCAATAGTACATCAGAGCTTCCTCAGGTTTAGGACCGTGACTTCTGTTTCTATTAGCAACTGCTATAGGCACTGCAATAGGTATTGCAATTGCTGCTGCAACAGCAACCATTACTGCAGTAATTGCCACAATCTTGCCAATTCCTGCTTGACTTGCTTGTTGGGCCTTTTCTTGTGGACGTGCGCCTGCTGCTACAAAACCTATGCAACATAGCCGTGGGCGCTTTTGACCGTCAGTGGCCATGTCATCTTTTGTGCGACGACATGCCTTAGCAGTACGCTCAAACTTAATCTGGCTGCACTCACCCTGGAATCCTTGTCCCGTAGCAACTGGAGAGGCCACAGCAACAGGCATTGTAAAAGCAAAAATGCGAGGTGAGCAAATGCGTCTTATCTTTTCAACCGACACTTCCCGTACACCAGTTGGCGTTTGCATTTCTATACGCTCATGATTAACTGCCAAAATGTGTCCGCCAACTACGCCACCATCTTCAACATCAATCATCTCTTCAGTGGCAGGATCATCAATAGCAGTCAACGAAGGTCCTTGTCTGAAGTAAGCATAGCCTGATAATCTGCGGCTTTTGCCAGTGCCAGTTACTTTGGCATTAAAAACAACACCTGACAAGACCGTTGCCTTTTTAGTAGCTCCCTCAGGAACCCCCTCAACATCAATAACACTTCCTTTCAACATGACCTGCGCATCAGCTAGAAGCAACTCGCCAACCTTATTAACTGGTACCTGACCATCAACAACACCAAACCCTTGAGTTCCTGTTGGTGCATAGTTAACCGTTGCAGCACTTGCAGCCCGAGGCCAGCACGTGAGCTCCAAAACCATAATTACGCTCAATAGCGCTGGTGCTATTCTCATTTCCCCTCCGCTAGTAACTGGAACATTTCAAGACTCACCATAAGGTGTGCCATCAACTCAAAATTATGAGCTAACAGAACTTTATGGTCAACTGACTCTTAGCCTCAGCTCCCACCTTAACGCTCTTGAGATCCGACTTTGTTTCATAGTCCAGACAAGTTGTGGCTGGATACTCAACTCATTTGATGGCGCCAAAAAATCTTGTACAGCCTACACTAATACCACCAAGCCACTGCTTTTTGCTCTACTTGAACCATGAGAGACTCTGAGGTCAGTTGCCTTGTCATCCGCGGGTTGCCAGCTATTTACCATCCCCAGAAAATACTCGTGCACCCTGGTATCACCTGTCAGCTCAGGATGAAAAGCCGAGACAAGCATATTAGCTTGCTGGGCCATGACAACCCAATTGTCAACTCGAGCCAGCACTTCAACACACCCTCCACAACCCATGATCATGGGAGCCCTAATAAAGACTGCCAAGAACGGCTCCGAACCTAAAACTGGTATGTCGAGCAGTTGCTCAAAACTGCTTTTCTGTGGTCCAAAAGAATTGCGTCTAACCTTGATATCCATTAAAGCCAGACGTCCTTGTGTGGAACCTTCTATTTCCTTGGCTAGGAAAATTGCTCCCATACATGTCCCATAAACAGGCATTCCTGATAGGATCTTTTCCTTGATAGCACCACATATAGGGTCACTATCATCAGCAGTCAGCTTAGCTACTGTTGTTGATTCACCACCAGGAATAATGAGCCCGTCCACCTGTTCCAACTCACAGGCATGGCGAATCTCGACTGCACGAGCCCCACATGTGCTGAGCATTTGAGCATGCTCAGCAAAATTGCCCTGCAGCGCTAGCACACCAATGACTGTCATACTCACCACCCCCGTACAGCTAACTTGTCCTGGGGAGCTAAAGCACTTGCTGTTCTTCCTACCATAGGCTCGCCTAGATCACGACTTACCTCAGCAAGCATTTTAGGCTCGTTATAGAAAGTTACTGCTTTTACAATCGCCTGAGCTCTCTTGGCTGGGCTGCCGGATTTAAATATTCCAGAGCCGACAAAAACACCATCTACCCCTAACTGCATCATCATAGCTGCATCAGCAGGAGTTGCAATGCCTCCAGCAGCAAAATTCACAACAGGCAACCGCCCATCATGAGCTACCTTTGTCACAAGCTCAAATGGTGCACCTATATCCTTGGCGTAGCTCATGAGCTCCTCGGCAGGCATAACCGTGAGTTTGCGAATCTCACCTAGAATTGCGCGGGCATGCCGAACAGCCTCTACAACATCTCCTGTTCCAGCTTCT
>JACQVM010000391.1 GCA_016209785.1 Candidatus Melainabacteria bacterium
ATGAATGGCCAAAGTTCCCGACAAACCAGCCTACCTGTTTCCATAGCTAAAGCATCTTGAGCTAGCCTAGCTAACAACGGACTCTGAGAGCAGCCCCAATTAATTCTTGCAATGAGATTGGGAAACCAGCGTGGCAATTGACTCATGTTAGTGATGCCTTTAACTATAAAGATGCACGGCTATATACTTTACATCAGCCTGTGCCATGGCTTGTTTCTAGGATTTAATTTTGGGGTTAACAGTTGACCTGGACGGCAGTACTGTGCAGCAATTTGCCTGACTAATGGTCTAACAAGGTTGCTACCAATGTGAAAAACAATAAATTCAGGTAGCATGAGGTGTGATGAACAAATGCTAAACCAAGCAGAATCAGAATATCTTCATGCCTCAGACGGACAACGCCTTTATCTTAGATACTGGTATGGCAAGCCTTCTCAGCCAATTGTAATTTACCTCCATGGCATTGAAGGACATAGTGAATGGTTTCAGTGGACAGCCAGTTGGCTTAACCAGCAGGGAATGTCTATTTTAGTTCCGGACCGAAGGGGTGCTGGGAAAAATTTTCAAGACAGGGGACATCTTTCCAGTTATCAACAACTACTCAGTGATATTGAGCTTACGTTGCTGAGTGCCAAGGGTAGGCAGCCGCAAAGTCCCTTGTTTCTTCTAGGTAATTGCTGGGGAGCTAAAGCAGCCATTATTACTGCCTTAAGAGCTAGCCAAGCTGTCTCGGGGCTAATACTGACATCGCCTGCACTGAAGGTGAAAGTAGATGTTAGTTTTATAGACAAGCTCCAGATTATAATGTCCTGGCTTGCCGGCTCAAGAAAGGGGTTTGCCATTCCGCTTGTCCCTGAAATGTTTACCGACAATGCTCACTACCTTGATTACATCAAGCAGGACTCCTTGCGCTTAACTCAAGCAACGGCTTCATTTTTTGTGGAGAGCATGAAGCTGACTTGGCTAGCTAATCGTGCTGCAAGATTGCTAGCTGTCCCAGTTTTGTTAGTGCAGTCGGGCGCTGATCAAATTGTTGACAAGCAAGCTGTTTTAAATTGGTTTGACAGGATTACCTTTCCAGATAAGACAATGCATGTTTTTCCTGAGTTTGAGCATAGTTTAGACTTTCATGCGTATCCTCAGGACTACTTAAGCCTATTGGTGCAATGGATTAATGCTCATGCAGGGGCTAGGACAGCATGAAAATTAGCAGCATCGATGTGTTTTGCGTGCGGCTTCCTTTTTACTTTAAATTTAAGCACAGCTTAGCTACACGTGCATTTTCAGAAAATCTAGTTGTTCGTGTGTGCCTTACGGATGGTACTGTCGGTTATGGCGAGGGCGTGCCACGTGACTATGTCACTGGCGAGAATATTGACGTTGCCGCAGAGACTATAAGACAACGTTATGTGCCACGGTTTGTCGGACTGGATGTTTCTAATTGTGCTTATGCAATTAACGCCCTGGAAGGAAATTTTGAAGAATTGCGACTAGGCAAAATAGCACAGGGAGCGGCTTGGTGTGCTCTTGAGCTGGCCATACTGGATGCAGTGTCGCGTGCTCATGACTTGCCGCTTTCCACATGCGTGGGGCCACTGAAATCTTCGTCGATAGCTTATGGGGCTGTAGTTCCTTTTTGTGGGACTAAAGCTTTTCTAGCTCTCCTGCTCTTCTATAAGCTTTATGGTTTTTCTACGGTCAAAGTAAAAGTAGGGCGTAATCTGGAAGAAGATGTCCAGCGTATCAAATTAGCTAGAAAGATTTTAGGTCCATTAGTTGTCTTGCGGGTTGATGCCAACTGTGCCTGGAGTGCAGATGATGCAATATATGCTGCTGAACGGATGCGACCGTTTGGTGTTGTGTCCATTGAGCAGCCGGTTCCTGCCAATGACTTGAGTGGGCTAGCACGTGTAACAGGCTTGGTGAGTGAGGAGATTATTGTTGATGAGTCTTTGTTGACTATAGAGCAAGCTCAAGCACTAGCTGAATCTCGCATATGCACTGGTTTCAACATTCGACTGTCTAAAGTTGGTGGCATCCTTGCAGCAAAAAAAATGGTCAATATTGCTAGAGATGCAAGTATTAATTGTCATTTGGGTGCCCAGGTGGGTGAAAGTGGCATTTTAAGTGCAGCGGGTCGTATTTTTGCCCTCATTGAAGCGCCATTTAAGAACTATGAGGGCTCCAACAACCGGTTTTTGCTTAAGGAGGATCTTACACAAGAAGACCTTACAGTTGGGTGGAAAGGCTATGGCAGTCCGACAAGAGGGGCTGGTCTTGGTGTCACTGTTAATACTGAGCGTCTGATGCGCTTGAGTCGGACATGTGAGCGAGCAGTTCATTTAGCTAATACAGTTTCGTCCACGCAAGAGGGGAGCTAAAAGGGTGTTATCAGGGCGTGTAGAGATTAGCATTGGACAATGGTTTCGAGCTCTCACTCATGTACGACACTTTAAATCCGCACTCCAGGATCCTGGCTGTGCTCAAGCCAGAAAACTTATGCAAATAGTACGGGCTAATGAAAGGTGCATGTTTGGGAAAAGACACCACTTTGACAAGATATCATCAATACAGGACTTTCAGTCCCTTGTTCCGCCGGCTTGTTATGAGGACTTGTATCCCTATCTTGAGAAGTCCATGAATGGAGAACGCAAGCAACTTACCTCAGAAGAGCCTTTCATGTATGCTACTACCAGCGGTACTACAGCAAAGCCAAAATTTATTCCAATTACAAAAGCTCATCTTAGGGACTATACGCATGCCTTTCAAATTCATAACTATCATATGATTCAGGACTACCCTGACAGGGCATCCGGGAGGTTTTTGATTGTAAGCAGCAATGATGAGGAGGGTCAGCTTCCTAATGGGTTGCCTTATGGGGCTGTTTCAGGCTTGCTTTACCGTAAGCAACCACCAGTTATCCGTAAGTATTTTGCTTTGCCTTATGAGATATGCAAAATCAAAGATGTTGATGCTAAGTATTACCTTATGCTGAGAATGGCACTGCCTGAGCGGGTTACTGCTATTTTGTGCTGCAATCCATCGAGCTTGCTCCTGCTGGCTGATCAATTGCGCGAGCATGCTGGCGATCTCATTAAGGATGTCCATGACGGAACAATCAAAGAGTGCTACAGACCTCCTGCAGCATTGGCCAATGCCTTTGAGGAAAAGCTAACTCCTAACCCAGACAAAGCACGGGCCCTTGAGCGCATGCTAAGCAATTACGGTAGGCTGTTGCCTAAGGTGGTTTGGCCTGACCTTGGCGTTATATCCTGCTGGAAAGGGGGACCTATGTCCTTTTATCTTGAGCAGCTTCTGTATGGCTATGGGGATATCCCTGTACGTGACTTTGGTTATATGGCCTCCGAAGGACGAGGCACTATTCCCCTGACAAGTGATGGTGCAGGTGGTGTAGCCGCTCTTACAAGTCACTTTTTTGAATTTGTTGCCGAGGAAGACATGGAAAGCAATAGACCTACTTTCCTTACCTTGGAACAAATTCAGTTGCACAAACGTTACTATGTATACTTCACTACTGCCGCTGGACTGTATCGCTATAACATTAATGATTTGGTGGAGGTTGTTGGCTTTTACGAAAGAACCCCAGTGATTCAGTTTGTTCGCAAGGGCTTAGGAGTTAGTTCTATAACTGGAGAGAAATTGACTGAGGAGCAGGTAAGGGTTGCCTTGTGTTATGCCGTAAGGCAGCTTAAGTTAAATGAGATCAAGCATTTTACTGCCTGTGTACAGCTTAGCCATCCTCCTCATTATTGTTGTTTTGTTGAACTGAGTGGAAACTTACCCGAGTCGTTGCGTAATGAATTCCTCCGTATTTTTGATCAATCACTGCAATTGCAGAATCCTGAGTATCAAGACAAGCGGGGTACAAAGCGCCTTGGTGCGCCAAGCTTTATGATTGTTCCACAAGGTACCTATACGAAATTAAGACAACAAAGAGTGTTGGAAGGTGCACCGGAGGCGCAAGTAAAACTTCCACTGCTAAGCTGTCGCAATGATTTTGGAGATAGGATTGCAGCGTTGGCAGAGTCAGGAACAGACAAGAATTACAAGTAAATGGACAATGTAAGAAAGTTTTGGAGAAGGTAAATGACAAAGCTAACAGTGGCAGTCAGTGGGGCAAGTGGTATGGTGGGATTCCATCTAGCACAGCATTTCGCTAGCCGTGGACACACGGTTAAGGCTCTTGTTAGAAGGACAAGTAAGATTGAAGCTTTAAGAACACTGCCTGGGAATGTCTTGCTTGTGGCTCTCGAGCTGACAGATCATGATGAGCTAGTGGAAGCTATGCAGGGTGTAGATGTGGTTATTCATGCTGCGGGCTCCGTTGATCCATTAGGACGTCGGCAAGATATTATGAACACCAATGTTGGACTCACCAGCGCATGCTTGGAAGCAGCCAGAGAAGCCTCAGTCAAGCAGTTTGTGCACATAAGCAGTCTTTCGGTTATTACAGGACAGACAGATCAATTTGCTGTGGCCGAGGAAGCTCAGCTCAAGTACTGCGGCGAACCGTACGCTGACTCAAAGGTGGATGCTGAGAAACTAGTGTGCAGGCAGATGAGCCATGGACAAATGAAGGTAACAGTGCTGCGACCGGGGTTTATTTATGGACCGGCAGAGCGTGCCTGGATGCCACGACTTATTGAAACTTTGGCGTCTGGCAAGGCCATGCTCATTGATGGGGGCTCCCGCGAAACAAATGTAATTTACATAGGCAATCTCTGCAAGGCAGCAGAAGCAAGTCTTATGAATCCACGAGCTTTTGGACAAGTCTATAATCTTACCGATGGACAACAAATAACAAAAAAACAATTGTTTGATGCTATTTGTGATGGGTTAGGACTTCCTAGAGTAACTCGCTCAGTGCCACAGGTTGTCGCCCGAACAGTGTGCGAATTAGTGTCATCAATTGCACCTTACATGCCCTATCCCATGCAAAAGAAATACTCCCGATTTTCTAGGGCTGCATTTCGTCTTGCAGGTGTCAATCAAGGCTTTAGCATTGCCAAGGCTGAAGACGACCTTGGTTATGTTGACCGCATTGCTTTTGCTGACGGTATGAAAGAGACACTTAAGTATTTTAGTGTTGCTGCTAAAAACCCAGTTTCTTCTCTGGTTGGTAGATAAGGGCATAACAGGCATCTTTATGGCGCTGATTCAACAAGTTTATTTAGATGTCAGGGCTTTTGTTAGTGATTACATTAAGCGGCATAATCACCCTGTGAATGCTTGGTTGCACCTTATTGGTGTGCCTATGACAGTCTGGGCAATTTACTGGCTTGTGAGCTGGAAGATAACTGAGGGGCTGTGTTGTTTGGTGGGCGGCTATTTTCTGCAGTATCTTGGTCACCGAGCGCAAGGCAATGAAGTAGGAGAAGTCATGCTTATCAAGGGCGTTTGGCGGCGCTTAAAGACACTAGGAGGCCAACCACATGACTAACTTTTGTGATAAGCCTGTTGTGGTGATAGCTGGAGCTACAGGCTATGTCGGCAGTCATCTAGCATGGAAACTAGCTTCACAAGGCTTGCCTGTTAGATGTCTGGTACGGCCAGAGGCAAAAAAGACTGACACAGACTTTCTAGCCTCCTTGGGTGTTGACGTGATAAAGGCTTCTTTGGCTGAGCCGGACACAAGCAGGGCTTTGACTGGGGCTCGTGTAGCTGTCCATTTAATTGGCAGCATAGCTCCAAGCAAAGGAGAGAGCCTGGAGGAACTGCATGTTCAGAATACCAAGCACTTTGTTGAGATGTGCAAGATGGCTGGCATTGGCAAGATAGTAATGGTATCTGCACTTGGCTCTGGGCCCCGTGCCTTGAGTTGTTATCATCGTACTAAATGGCAGGCTGAGGAGTGTGTGAGACAGTCAGGACTTGAGTACATTATTTTGCGCCCTTCGCTTATTGTAGGTCACCTGGCTGGGCTAAGGGACAGCAAACTGATAAGACGATATCTTGATATTATTGCCTCAGGTCGGTTGGTGCCTCTTGTAAATGGTGGTATCAACTGCCTTCAGCCTATCTTTATCAAGGATTTAACTGAGGCTTTGCATGCATGCATCCAGTCTAACTCTTTTGGAACATTTGAGCTGGGTGGTGCTAATGTGGTGACCATGCGCCAGCTAATTGAAGAGCTAATGAGAATCAAGAATGCTCACAAACCAATCATAGGGCTGCCAGCAATAATTGCAAATGCTATTGCAATTTGCTGTGAGCAGGTTCAGCAAGTGCCTATCATAAGTCGAGATCAAATTATACTGGCATCACAAGACAATATTTGTGAGCATAATGCTCTTGATACTGTATTTGGTATCCAACCAACCTCTTTACAGGATGCACTGCAAACATATCAAGTTGCTGGACTGCCCAAGGTGGAGCTAGCCTGCACTAAGGAGAATCAATGAAGATTCTTGTCACTGGTGCAAGTGGATTTATCGGCTGTCGACTGGTGAGTCGCCTTGTCGAAGCTGGCCATTATGTAAGAACCTTTGGACGCTCTCAGGTAGCTCCTCCAGAGCTAGCCAAACTAGACATTGAGCATATAAGTGGCGACATTGCCAACCATGAGGCAGTGCTCCAGGCTGTTGGTGATTGTGATATGGTGTTTCACCTAGCCGGTCTAGTGTCCTACCGAGCTGCCGATCGTGAAAAGCAGCACCAGGCAAATGTTGTTGGTACTCGCAATGTAATGGAGGCGTCGCTAAATGCTGGAGTGACAAGGGTAATTTACACAAGCTCCATTGCAGCTATGGGCATACCGGTTCCAGGTACTGTTGGTGATGAGAGCATTACATACAATTTGCAAGGTTTAGGCCTTAATTACTGTGATTCTAAACATGCAGCCGAAGTTGTGGCGCTAGATTATGCTAAGCAAGGGCTGCCTGTGATAATTCTATGTCCTGGTATTATATTTGGTGAAGGTGATACTCATCCGCATCACCGTGCAATCTTTATGGCAATGTCTAAAGGGTGGCTTATTGGTTGGCCAGCAGGTGGAGTCACATTTTGCGATATTGAGGATGTAATTGAAGCTCATATGAATGCCATGAGCAAGGGACGTGTTGGTGAACGTTATGTTCTTGGCAGCGCCAACCTAACTTACAGGGAGGCGGCAGAGGTTTTATCTAAGGTCTTGGGATCTCGCAGACCATCTTTTGAGATTCCAGGTTGGTTGCTGGAGACTTCTGGCATGGCTTGTGAAGCAGTGTTTCCCCTTGTGGGGAAACCTCCACCGCTTACTCGTCAGGTTGCCTGGTTGAGTCAAAAGACTATATTTTTTACCTGGAAAAAAGCAAGCAGCGAGCTTAATATGCCCTGCACTGCTTTTTTAGAGACCATGAGGCGGACAGCACCTTATTACTTGGGCAGAAGCAACAATCAAGTCCCTGCCAGCAAGGCTAACCAGCTTTACTGTTAAAAGTTAGGCCGCCAAGCAGGTAGACTAGACATAAGACTTCGTGCTAGGCAAGGTGGCAATGTTGTTTAGACAACAAGAATTGAACTGTAGAAGAAAGTTCCAAAAGAGAAAACTACCTTTAGCACTAGCTCAGATTGCTGCCGTAGCTTTGTTAGTGTCTAGCGGAGAGCTAACGTTAGCTCAAATACCAAATTTGTCCACTGGAGCTATCGAGCCAGGTGTGTCGTCACCGGATGTTCCTGTTGTGCCGCAAGGCTCATCCAACTCTCCAGGAGTGTTATTTCAACTAGGTGAATCAGCTACTCCGTTAGTACCTCCAATTTCCCGTGACCAAGCAACCGAGCCAGTTGGTCACGGCAATATACCTACTGCCGATCAAGGCAAAGGTGAGGCCGACGCGGCTAAGAAAAAGGCCACGAAAAAAGCCCTTGCTAAGGGAAAGCCTGATAAAAAAAAGAAACGTAGGGGTACACCACCGTGCCTTGCTTGGGTTGATTCTGATGTTCAGCCTAAAGCAGTTTTGCTGTGTGTACATGGGCTGGGGCTATACAACGGTACTTATGAGCCTTTTGGGCTACGGATGGCCAAGCTAGGTATTGCTACTTATGCAATTGACATGCGAGGCTTTGGTTCCTGGATGGAGGCTAAAGGTCGGGAAAAGGTTGATTTTGATGCTTGTATGGCTGACGTGAAGTCTGTGCTGAAGGTCATTCATAGGGCTCATCCAGGGTTGCCTGTTTTCCTTTTAGGTGAGTCAATGGGCGGGGCAATTGCTCTGCAAGCAGCCGCACTTTATCCTGAGCTGATCAGTGGCTTAATTTCTTCCGTGCCTTCCGGTGATCGCTTTCAGCAAAACCGCACCTCCTTAAAAGTTGCTTTGCACCTTCTTGCGAATCCCAACAAACCATTTGACGTAGGCACGCAGGTGGTAAGGCAGGCAACACAAAAGCCTGAGCTAAGGGAAGCATGGAGTAAAGATCCTTTAGCCCGAATGAATATTTCAGCCAAGGAGCTTTTACAGTTTCAGAAGTTTATGAATCAAAATCATAAGCATGCAAAAAAAATTCAGACATCGCCTGTACTTATTGTTCAGGGGTGTAAAGACAAGTTGGTCCGCCCCGAGGGTACCGTTGAGCTTTACAACCAGTTAGCAACACCAGACCGACAGTTGGTGCTTGTGCCTACCGCGGAACATTTAATCTTTGAAGAAAACCAGTTTAATGACGATGTTGTGAACATGGTCTCTAAATGGATTGATGCCCATCTAGCTGTTAAGCCGGCTACTAAGGTGGTCGGCGACAGCATCAAGAAATAGCTAGCTATGTTCAAGCTGCTTGTTGCAAAGTACAATAAGTACATAAGTTTTCTACTATATGTGCTGCAGTCTTGGGTGTTTGAGGTAAAGATGATGAATATGGTTTGGTTGGTTCGGTGGACAGGTTTTGCGGCAGTCATTGTTGTAGTTGCAACTTTGTTGGTGCCCAGTGCTTTCTGTCAATCTAAGATGGCCGGGCAGTCCGGATCATCCTTGTCTTCCGGAAAGGCAAAGCTGGCTCAAGGACAATATCAAGAAGCAGTTAGATTGCTGGAAGCTGCTGTAAAAGCTGCACCTACCAACTCAGGTGCTCACCTTTGTTTAGGACAAGCTTACATTAAGACTCGTGAGTATACAAAGGCTAGAAATCAGCTTGTCTTAGCCATGCGTACTGGTAAAGGCTCTCACGATTCACAAATGGCCAATAATATCTTGTTGTCTTTACCAAAGCATGTTGTGGCACCACGTATTGGTGCTGAAAGCCGCAAAATTGCTGCCAAACTGGATGTTTTCTTTCGTGACAGGGGTGTAGCGGTTGGTGGTGGAGCCAAGCCTATTGTCATGGATTTCTATGCTCCCTGGGCTCAACCATGCAAGCTTATGAAACCAGTGATTGAAAAGATGAAGTCAGACTACGGGGAGCAGGTTAACTTTGTGAGCATCAATGTTGACGACCCAGCTAATGAGCAGGTAATTGACCAATATGGTGTAAGCCCAATTCCTACGCTTGTTTTTATTAGTCCGGCTGGTGAGGTAGCAACTTATGTGATTGGATACTCCGGCGAGCAACCTGTCAACAGTGGAATCAAGAAAATACTTAGTGGCGGATAGTCATTGCCTACTGGGATCAACGCAGCTTTCTGAGCGTTTAGTTATGAGCTAAAGGAGTGCACTAGTGAACCAGACTGCTGCTAAAGCGGAGATGGGGTATGTGATAGCTTGTTGGTTGCTGGCAGGCACTCCAAGTTATGGTACTTTGCCTCTTGCTGGACAACCTGATGCAAAACAAACTTTTTGGAATCAACTAGACAAACCTGGACAAAAGGTCAACCTAGGAGTTGCCTATTGGATTGAACTTATTCGTGCAGACAAGAGCTATCGTTGTAACAATAAGTTTGCCTTTCATTCCGGAGATACAATTCGCATTCACATGATTCCTAATACTGATGGTTACGCATACATTGTTTTAAAAAGTGGCAGTCGAGGTGACAAGGCAGTACTCTTTCCTGGGCCTAAATCTGGAATGGATAATCATGTGCTGGGTGGTAGGGATTACGTGTTGCCGACAACAGCAGTGCTGAAGTTTGACAATGATCCTGGTACCGAGACATTGAGCTTAATCTTTTCTCGTAAGACTGTAGATGTGGAGAAGTATTTAGATACAAACTACGAGGAGAAAGTAGTTGTTTCAGCCTCGGGCGCCAAAGATTTAGTGCCTACAAGGATGCGGTTATGCTGGGATGATCCTATTCCTGTCATTATTCCGCACGAATTGCTTGCTCAAGCTAATGGACAGGGGGGCTCAAAGGATGCTCAGCTTAACAAGCCAGTGGACGTGACTGGACAAATGCCTTCTGCGATACGCTTGGAGGGTAGTCTTGTCACAGTGGTGCATAACGATCCTGATGGTGTGCTGACAGTGGATGTTGCGTTGGAGCATCTATAGTGCTAACTAAGAGATGGAAAACACTATTGCCAATGCCACGGGTGTTGCAGCTTGCATATAAGGCATCACGGATAATATCATGCTGTCAAAGTTATGCTTTAATTGTTGTCATAGCTTTGGTCCTCTGTCCGGTATGGTCTCAGGCTGCTTATTCCCAGTCTGCCAGGACAGTTGAAGTACCAGCAACTGTTCGTCCTGGATTTGAATGGACAACTGTTCAAGACTTAAAACCAGATGCACGTGCAATAAACAGACCAATTAAGGACAAATGGGCTGTGGTTGTTGGTATTGGAAATTTTGCTGAAAAGCCACTCAATAATGAACTTAGGATGGATATGGCTGCTAAGGAGTTTTACAGCTATCTCACAGATCCTGATGCTGGACGGTTTGACAAGGATCACGTCAGGCTCTTAATTGATGCTGATGCCA
>JACQVM010000390.1 GCA_016209785.1 Candidatus Melainabacteria bacterium
GGCCTACTGCAGGCATGCGCAGGAGGTTTTGATTAAAAGGCATGAGCTTCTGACCTGCAACTACCACTTTAGCCAGTGTCAGGCTAATGGTGCCTGCTGAGATGGCAAAGCAAACAGGCAGAATTTTGACCTTAGATTTAAACAAGTCCTTGAGGCTAAGGACACAGGGTACCAGGACTGGTGCAAAAAATAGCCCAAAGTAGCAGGATACTTGTCCTGCCGACACCAGATAAGCAAACAATGCGCCGAGCGGACGGTGCAGAAACTCTCTCATTTGAGCAGCTAGCTCGTTGCGAAACCAGAAGTATCCTGCCGGATATGCGCTGTAGTGCTGCATGAGCTGCCCTAGCCCCCAAGTCCATAATATTGGCAGTACAATGAGCGCTAGCATGATGGTCCACGAATGACGTTTGCGAAGCCAATAAGTCAGCAGCACGGCAAAGTTACAAATAATATAAACCACTGCAGTCTGACGGGTAGCTAAAGTAGCAAGGAGCATGACCGAGGCTAAAGCATAGTTTGGTGCTGCGTCTTTTTTGATTCCCCTGACGAAGAAAAGAAAATAAAGGCTTGTGAAGCTTGAGGCCGCTATGTCCGTCATGTACGAGAAAGAAAGATTTACACGCAGCGGATTGGCTACTAAGACAAGTGCAAATAGGCCAGCACTTGCTTTTGAAAGACCAACTTCCCTGAGCGTAAGGTAAAAGGCTAGAGCACCGATAAAGCCCAGAGAAAGTGTGACTGTCCTTAAAATTGCATACGAAAAACCAAAAATCTTGCAGGCCAGTCCACCCAGAGCTATGTGTAAGAAACAAGTTGCACAGCTAGCCCCCAGTTCAAAGCGCCCGCTGCTAACCCAGTGTCTGATAGCCTCTCCGTAAGTCCAGTCATCATTGAGCGGAAAGTTGCCGACTGGCGACACAAAGAAAACGGTAAAAAGATAATATGCCACAATGATGAGCACAGCCCGTGGCGCCAGGTATTGTGTTCGTTGCAATAGACTACCGGCGAACATATTGTCCTAACTCTGTTAGCGGCTCTGTTTTAGCTTGTGTTGCAACATTGGGAGTTTCTTCGATAGATGGCTCGTTAAACTTGGTGCCTAAACGTTCGGCAACTATATAAGTGGGCCGCGACCTCACTTCATCTAGAACCTTAGAAAGGTAAACTGCCACTACTCCTACGGAGAATATTTGTAGACTTGTAAGCAGCAACATAGCTACCAATAACACACCATTGTCTACGCTCCGGGGAAAAGTTCCGCTCCAGACAAGCCATGTCGACAAGGAGAGAATGGTTATCCCCAGCAGTAGGGCTCCCAATAAAGGCACTAAGTACAGTGGAGCAGCACCAAAGGAAATAAGTCCATCAAGAGCTAGGCAAAGGAGTTTCTTAATTGTGTAGCTGCTTACACCTGCTTGTCTAGCATCTCTGTCAACCGGGATGCCCACCTGGCGAAAGCCTAGCCATGGTATAAGTCCACGCAAAAAACGGGTCTTCTCTGGTAAGAGTGCTAGCGCATTGGCGACTTTGCGATCGATGAGCCTATAGTCACCCGTGTCCCATGGGATTTGTACAGATGAGAGCGTACCTAGCACTCTGTAAAAAAGATGTGCAGATAAGCGCTTGCTTAAGCGATCTCTTCTAGTTGAGCGTACAACATAGACAACGTCATAGCCTTGTCGCCAATGTTTAACCATCTCCCCGATAAGTTCTGGAGGATCTTGTAAGTCAGAATCAATGTTGATTATGGCTTGTCCATCAGAATGGGCAAGTCCTGCAGAAATTGCTGCTTGCTGACCAAAATTGCGTGATAAAACAATGACCTTTACATTGTCTACTTGTTCTGCAATTTGCACCAAGGCCCTTGAGGTAAGAGGTCCACTGCCATCATTGACAAACACAACCTCATAAGACAATCCCAAAGGCGAAATAGCCTTCCACAAGCGCTCCAAAAGTAAAAGAAGGTTGCTTGGATCTTCGTTGTATACAGCTACAACTATGGATAGATCGATAATCATTAAGCAAAAACAGGACCTTTGGGTACTCGATAACCCTCTGATTGTCTATTAAGACAATACCTTCGGTCAACTTGGCAAGGCTAATCTCTCTTTGGAGTCGATTAAAGTTAAGTTAATTTGGGATTAGCGCAAGAGCAAAAGTTCTCCCTCTCCGTGGTGAAGTGATTTAAGCCACTGCCAAGTGAGCGCTAATCCTTCATGTAGGGTTACTTTTGGCGACCAGTGTAATTCTTGGCGTGCTCGGGATATATCGAGGACGTTGACCGGCACATCGAGAGGGCGCTCGTCTGTGTAATATACAGTCACAGGCATGTCCACTACTTTACGCATTGCTTCAATTAGCTCATTGAGGGAATGCCCTTGTCCTGCACCAATGTTAAATATACGCGGTTCGTTGATACCACTTTGGTATTTAACTGCAGCAAGAAGCCCGGCAATAGCATCTTTAATATAGATATAGTCCCTAACGACCTTACCATCTCCCCATATGGTAATTGGTTTGCCCGCTAGAATATTGCCTAGAAAGACACCAATTGCTCCTTGCTTGGCATTAGGGTTTTGTTGTTGTCCGTATGGGTTGGAGATGCGTGCTACCACATAATCGAGCCCCCACAGCCGATAAAAAAGGCTCAAGTATTTTTCTATGGTTAGTTTAGAAATCCCATACGAGCATATTGGCTCAGTTGGATGATGTTCTGGAATTGGGATGGTCTGTGGGATACCATATACGGTGCCACCAGAAGATATAAAGACAAATTTTTTGGTGCCGGACAGTTGGCACTCCTGTAACAACTGCACTGAATCAGCTATATTGGAACGGATGTCATAGACTGGATCATCATTAGAGGTTTGTGGAAGGGTAGTATAGGCTAAATGAAACACCCAGTCCATACCTGCAACTGCATTATGAACTTCGCCATGGTTCCCTAAGTCACCGATGAGATATTCTACTTGCGGATAAGGTTCTTGGTAGCGACTGGGGTAACGATCAAACACTCTAACCTGGTGCCCCAGGTTGAGTAGCTCCTCCACAAGGTTGCAGCCAATAAATCCGTTACCACCAATTACCAGTGCTTTCATGGACACACCAAAGTTCTTAGGTTGTTATGGTACCATGAGGTTGGGACATTTCTTTGCACACGGTCTGTCAGCCGCAGGAGAAGTAGTTTCAAGCACACTTTCATAGATGGATACAATGTCATCCACCATTTGCTTGACTGTTCTTTCAGGAGCAATGTGCTCTTTTAAATCTTGAAGTAAGGAAGGCTCTTGAAGCAGCCTTAGAAGCTGGAATCTTAGAGCATCCCAATCATTTAACGGGAAAAGAAGCCCATTTACATTGTGCTTAATTATCTCAGACATTCCACCTAAGTTAGTGGCGATGACTGGTGTCTTGGTGGCTAAGGCTGACTGGATGACCAGCGGTGTGTTTTCATACCATCGCGACGGAACAACAAGAACATCAATGCCTGTCAGAATCTCTCCTAGCTTATCGTTGGGAAATGTTCCTTTAAAACTAATTTTTGTAGAGGTTGGGACATGCTTGGCAACGGCGGCCATGAGCTGGTGAGCATATTCAGGAAATTGTTTCGTGTCTCCATAAATGTACAAGCAAGCCTTAGCATCTTCAGGAAGGGCTTGAAATGCCTTAATTAACAAATCTACACCCTTATGCTCGAACAAGGTGCCAATAAATCCTATTCTAAGAAGGCTGCTGGGTGATTTTCTTTGTCCTGATAACAATGGCTCGGTATCTAGTCCAAAAGGAACATGGCGCAGCAACTTGGCATTAATGCCATTTTCTACAAATATGTCATACATTAGCTTAGTTGGCACCATTATGGACTGCAGGTGATTAGCGCGATGGCGTAGCCATTCGGGTCGTTCCATGGTGGCAGCGGCAGCAGAAGGTAGTTTGCGTAGTGCATATAGCCAGTACAGACTTTTAACAGCAAACGCTTGTACTGGGGCACTTAGGCGGTTGATAAGAGTACTCAGGCTCTTATATTTCACTGCTAAGGCTTCGGCAAATTCAGGTACTGGTGGCAAAAGTCTGGGTGTATAGCAGTTAAGGCAGTTTAAGGCAACTGGGCTGGGTCCACGGCAGATGGCGCCGTTGCTTTGCTTCAACTGAACCAACGGACAAACAAACCAAAAATCTGTAGTGGAGGCCACAACAGGAATGTTGAACTCTTGGGCAGCATCGATGATGCTAGCCGACAAATTTTGTAAGTGAAAGCTGTGGATGATGTCTGGTTGGAACGAAGCTAAAATGTGCTGGAAATGGCTCTTAATGCCAGGATGATTGTATTCATGTTTGAAGCGGTAGCCAGTAAGTCGGAGTGTCTCTTCAAGTACATGAACTTTAACCCCTTCGACTTCATAGTCTGAGGTGAGGGGTCCTATGGCATGACGGGCGTCAAGGTCTGGCGGATTAGCGGTAACAACACACACTTGCCAGCCACGCTCGATAAGCTCCTGCGCTACCTTAAGGGTAAGAACTTCAGTACCCGAGCGATGACCGGGAAAGAATTTATGAACGGTAAGTAAAACCCTTTTCATGCAACAATGGTCTAACCTTCCTTGGTTTGATAGATCAGTTGAGTATTTGATAATACAGGATCTTGCTGCCCAACCAGCAAATGCTTTGTGGGGCATTTAAACTAGTCCGTAAGTATCATAAGCCACAGCTAATAACGACGGTGTTGCTCCCAGTGCCAGGCTGTTTCAACAATCCTTTGAAAATCATATTGTGGCTTCCATCCAAGATAAGCTACTGCTTTGTCATTGTTTGCCACTAGAGTCGGTGGGTCCCCCTCTCTTGGTGGTCTAACCTGGCTGGCAATAGTCCGCCCAACCACTCGCTGACAAATATCTAAAGCTTCCTTTACGGAGGTACCGTGAGTGCTGCCTAAGTTGATGGCTAGGCAAACAAGCTGTGCCTCAAGTTTCTCTAAGGCTAAGCAATGGGCCTGAGCTAAATCGTTTACATGTATGTAGTCGCGAATGCAAGTCCCATCTCTGGTGTCATATTCGTTGCCGTAGATTTCTATACATTCTTGTTTCTCCAGTGCTGTCTTAAATATTAGGGGTAAAAGGTGAGTTTCTGGGTTGTGACTTTCGCCAATGAGTCCACCATCATCTGCGCCAGAAGCGTTAAAGTAACGAAGCGCAATATAAGACCAGTCAGAAGTTTTAGCATAAGCTTCCAGTGCTTTTTCAACTAAGAGTTTGGTCAGTCCATAAACATTGATGGGGTCCAGCACGTGCTCTTCAATTAAGGGCACTGATTTAGGATAGCCATATATTGCACAACTTGAAGAAAATACAATTTTCTTTACGCCAGCTTTCTCCATAGCCTTAAACAAGTTGAGGCTTTTCACCACGTTGTTTTCGAAGTAATGTGACGGATTCTTTTGAGACTCAGCGACTAGCGTAGATGCTGCAAAATGAATAACTGCTTCGATGGAAAACTTAGCAAGTAAGCCTTGCATTTGCTCTATATTGCCAATATCTGCTTTGACAAGTATGGCGCCGTCACAGACATCTAATGCTTGTGTGTGACCAGTTGATAGGTCATCTACCACAACTACACCTGAGCCTGGATATTTAGACAGGTACGTCTTAAGGAAATGACTTCCTACATAGCCTAAGCCTCCAGTGACTAAGATCATGAATCCATTCCTTATAGCTACGACCTTTTATACCAGGCATTGAGGGACCAATACAGTAAATTCGTGCCACATAAGAATACCAAGCCAATAGTTGCCGCATGGCAGACCATAGGATTTCCTGGACAAGTTAGGCAGGTACCGCAAATGGCTGTTGAGAATCAGCAACAGATATAAGAAGGCTTTCAAACAGAATACAAGGGGTCGGATTACAATAAGGCAATGTTGTCCCAGGAGTGCTGCCAGGTAAAACCATCGTTGGTGAAGGCAGGGAATCATTGCTTGCCAGTTTGGCTTTCAATGTTGCCTGTTAGTCCAGTTGTACATATTGCTGTGCTTGTAGCTATTGTCTGGAGCTGTTTTGGACGTACATTAGGGAGTTACTTTCTAGCTGACGATTTTGCTGAAGTACATTATGTGTCCACCATTTTTAATGGTGGATTAAGGATTCTCTGGGCTAATTTTACAGGTCCTTACATGCAAAACCCTGCTTTGCATGTGTGGCGTCCTTGGATGCTCATGACGCAGGTTTTTGACTACCTGCTTTGGGGACCTAATGCATGTGGCTTTTACTTGTCTAATTTGCTCTACTTTACTTTGGACGTGGTGCTTTTGTACCTTGTTGTCCGCTTGCTAACCAATACCTGGTCCTTGTGGCGTTCAGGCTGGGCTGCGCTGTTGGCAGCTGCCTTGTTTGCAACAAACCCATTGCATTGCGAGAGCATCTCCTGGATGGTTGGACGTGTTGACGGGGATTGCTGCTTTTATTATTTGGCTAGCCTGTATTTGTTGCTTAATCAGCTCCAGAAACCTAACGCGTTTAAGCTAGGACTAGCAATTCTTTGCTATTGGCTCGCGTTGTTTACCAAGGAAATGGCTATTGGTCTGCCTATCCTTGTTACTGCTATTGGATTTTTCTGGGCAGAGCCAGCAAAACAAACTTCATCTGTGAGATCTGCCGTTGGCAGGCAATTGCAATCAACTCTTGCCTTAAGTTGGCCACTGTGGGCGTCTACCGTTGTCTACTTTGCCTTACGTTATCTGGCACTAGGAACTCTTATTGGTGGGTACACTGGCGGGATGGAGACAAGTCAAATTGAAGGAATGACTGGGCGCTGGCTGGATGTTGATACGGTGAGGCGCTTGTTTTTCCCTTTCAGTTACTCACTTTATGGCTCAGCTAGCATTTACTCTCAGCTCTTGAGCTTTTGTTATCTAGTTCTAGGTGCAGTCATTGTGCTGAAGGCTCTGGCAGGAAGGCTGTCTTTCAAGTATTGGGCTTTGCTGTTAGTCTGGATGGTAAGTAGTGTTGTGCCAATTTACCGATTGTGGGGGTTAGGCAGCAACCTTGAAGGGGCGCGCTTTTATTTCTTTTTGTCTTTGCCGCTAAGCCTGATGTGGCCAATACTAACTTTTCAGTCAGATGAAGCAGGTAAGACAGCAGGGCTTAGCAATAAGCTGGACACAAGGCTTGTTGTAGTTTGCTCGTTGACATTACTTGCTATGGCAGTAATCCTTTATCGGGCAGCATACGCCACTAACTTGCTGTGGGTACATGCAGGCAAGGAAGTGAAAATGTTGTCACAAAAGTGTCAGGAACTTGCTCAATCAACTCCTAGCGGTAGCCAGATTGTAATTCTAGGCATACCTAGCGATCATGGTGGTGCGCACCTTATATTAAACAGTCACACTTTTGAACTTATGCTTGGTCCGCCTTTTATCCAGCAGTCCCTTGGACAAAGGTTTCTTACCTTTGAGCCAGTTTTTTTTGGTGGCGCTGAATTCATCAATGCCAGCCGCTTAAGACAATGTCTAGATACAAAAGGGGTCATTGGGCCGTTGGTATGGGGTAGCCAAGAAAAGACATTTTTGCCAGTCAGTTGGCAAGCCAGTTCCATGTCAGACAATCAATTGGGACACAGTGGCAGGGTAGGAGAGTTGTCCTACAAGGGCTGGAGCAGTTGGGTAGAAGGGCATGCCACAGCAAGAATAAGCTCAGGGGTTATGTGTCTTAGTAACGTCCAGGAAGGTGATGGACTGAGGCTTGATTCTGTCAACATCAATCCTTTAAATGTTGATTTTCTGGAGTTTGAGCTAAAACACTCGCCCACCAAAAGCCCAGTATATGTGAAGGTTTTATGGAAAGGAGCATTGGCAGGTCAAACAGCCCTTAAGACAAGCACCTTTCCAGTTGCTAATGAGAGTAGTGTGGAGCTCTTAGAAAATAATGCTAAGACATTTCAAACAGTCAGGGTCAGGCTGTCCAGTTTTTGGCGGTGGTTTGCTGTAGGGGATATCACAGAAC
>JACQVM010000394.1 GCA_016209785.1 Candidatus Melainabacteria bacterium
AGCAGCTTTACATGATCTGGTGCAAAATGTGCCTGGCTAACCAGATAATCATAGAAATCCTTAGCATCCTTCGATGCATATTTGAGCTTTACTGAAGGATCTTTGAATCTGCTAATACCTATCACCAGTGCCCATTTGTCTGCAACAGCAGGAGCTGTCTCAGTCACAGCATCTGCATTTGCAGGACAGGCAGCACCCAATAGATAAACAGTGATAATAATTATCGGTAATGCTCTTACTATCAACTTACCCCCCTCTACCCCAATAAGAGATCACATAGCACATCTTGAGCTACAGGTAAATCTTCGTTGCTTAGCACTGTTTAACAGTTCATGAAATGTATTGACCCAAGCATGGATCAGAGTTGCAACACCGACAGTAACATGCTTGCGTTAGGGATTCTCACAACCATGTCGAGCAATTCTGCAACGTGCTCGGCACCGCCACCGTTGTTATCACACCAAACAAGAAGCCAGATAAAGACTCTCGAAAGTTCAAAAGGGGTAAGATGTATCAACTGCCGGATGGAGGAAGCCGCCATGCAACTTACAATAGTTAAGATCGACAAACCTGAGCCGATTAATTTCATCCTGGGACAAAGTCATTTTATAAAGACAGTCGAAGATATGCATGAGTCCCTTATCGCCACTGTCCCCGGTATCAAGTTTGGATTGGCATTTTGTGAGTCCTCAGGACCAGCGCTTGTACGCTTTAGCGGCACTGATTCTCAAATGATTGAGCTAGCAAAGAGAAATGCCCTTGCCTTGTCTGCTGGTCACTCCTTTATTGTCTTTCTGGGCGAGGGGTTTTATCCAATAAATGTCCTGAACACCATTAAAATGCTCCCGGAAGTGTGTCGCATCTTCTGTGCTACAGCTAACCCAGTTGAAGTAATCATAGCAGAGAGTGATTTGGGTCGCGGTATTCTTGGTGTCATCGATGGTGTTAAGACTCAAGGTATAGAAAACGATGCTGATATCCAGACGCGCAAGGATTTTCTAAGAACCATTGGTTATAAACTGTAAGTCCTCATGTGTGTGCAAGAAACGGTCCTAGGTTTGGGTATACCCGGGCTGCAACAAGAGTGACTGAGCACCTGGTGTCAGTGGTATATGAACTAGAAAGGTTGGCTGTGGAGTGCAGTTCGTGGGAGATGCCAATGCAAGAAAGCAGCAGCTAGCCATGCTGGTACTAAATGCACAGATAATCTAATATGTTCCTTCTCGGTGCGCTTAAGTGATATAGGAAGCCATGGACTCCTCCTAAGTTCATATAGCCGCTGTTTTCCTAGATACCAAAGAGCCTGCAGGAATTGTCCGGGAATGTCAGTGCTTAGGTGCATTATTCTTGCGCAAGCCTTCCGTAAGCGAACAATCACATCACCAAATTTAAATGAGCTGGAACTACCACTGACACAATAAGTATGCTCGTAATGTCCGTCGGTTGTGAGCCCCAGCTTGACAGCAAGGTGACCTCCCCAGATAGCAATTTGCTTTCCAAATGACTCTGCTTTTGCCTTTGCTACATCATAGATTGTAATCCTCTCAGTATTAGATCCTTCCTTAACAAACAGCCCGCGAGCAAGACGTATTATTATTCCTTTCTTTACTAATTTAGACATAGTCTGATCGACAGCAGTCCGAGAGCCGTATATGAGGAATTCGCGGGTTGAGAATATTTTGTCTAGAGGAAGGCGGTAGATGTGCCGTTTAATGAAGCTTGTGGTGGGCATGTTGTTTTCTCCTTGGTTGGTAGAGAGCAAAACGTTCGTATTTCTCTATACGTGCGCAAGCACGAATTAGTTCACCCACCGCTGGGCACAATTTGAGCCTTAAGCCTATCCATATCGTAGTTTTCACATTGTCAATTGAGTTGTTTTCTGTACTCTGGAATGTGGTTTGAATGGTCTGAACGTTAAAAACTAGAATAGAGACAGGTTAGTTAGGGTCCATGAAGAACTCGGTATTTGCAACTATTGCCATACTCGTTTGTTTTACGTGTCTATTCTTAGCAGCGCATGCAGCGCCTATGAAGGAACTTAATCTATTGTGTTGGGTAAGTTACGAAGAACGGTCAATGCTAGAGCCGTTTGAGAAGAAATACAACGTGCACGTGAAGTACAAGACATTCACGAGTGACGACCAAATGTACGCTCTGCTTGCAAATTCAAAGAATCAATACGATGTCGTCACTCTCTTCGCAGTCAATTGCAAGCATTACTCAGAGAGATTCATAGAAAAGAGCGGCTGACTGTAGTGATGGTGACGCACGACATCCCGGAGGCACTTGCGCTTGCCGAGAAGATTGTCGTGTTAGACCGCGGCACAGTTCAACAGATTGGCACTTCGCATGAATTATTGCATCAGCCATGCACTGCGACGGTTGCCAACTTTATTGGACAAAAGAACGTGTTTCTTGGCACGGTGACGGCTAGCTCTAGAGGCATCGTTACCGTGGAAACCGCTTCTGGCAGTTTTAGAGGTAAGAAGGCTTCCTGGATAGCTGACGACATCGAAGTCGGGCAGGAAGTGGCTTATGTGATTGATCTTGCCAAAATCAAAACTGGATCTACTGGCGAGAACGAACTCATAGCAACTATCGAGTCTCGATTTATTCTTGGATCGCTGACTATTATTCGAGCAATTGCCCCTGGTGTTGGCAGCGTGTGCTGCCAAGTTTATAACGGTGATGCCCTAGTTTCAATCATGACCAACGATGATATCAAGCTTGTTTGGAGCACAGCGGATGCATTTGTAATGCCCACCGTCACTTGCCGGAGACCGGTTCCCACTTGCCGCTCCAATGCAGCTTCTTCCACTGATCGTCACGTTTGATGAAAACGTCGGTTATCTGTGCTTGTTCTTTGCGAGGCGCCGCACCTCCGATTTCTCGCATGGCTGAAAATGTCACTACGCAAGTGTCATTAGTTACTTTTGCATAGGGCTGATCGATCGTCAGGTTAACCAGCGGCGTGCTACCACCTGCGTTGAAGTCGTTGAAATGCTTGCGCAGCTCGGACATGACACTGGCTTTGCCGGCAATTAGCCGCTTGGTTCCTTCCTCAAACATGCTGCAGTTATCATCTAGGTACTCTTCGTAAGCTTTCAAGTCGCCCACGGTGTATGCAGCCAGCAAGTTGTGAAGGATGCCGATTACCTTTTTTGATTCCTCGCAGCATGCATGGGGATCAATGCACGATATCACACACTTTCCAATCTTTGACACTGTCGTGCCAGTGTTAGCATCAGGTTTCCCAGCACCAGCGGCAGGTTTGGACACCAGAGTGGCTGTTGTGGGTTGTGTGGTATCTGGCAAGCTTGCGGCTTTCACGATTGCCACCATGGACCAAACAACAAGAGCTGGTAGAAGCAAGCTATAATGGTGATTCGACTTCACGTTACCCTCCTGTGAGGACTGGCAGTCAGAGCTGGTTTAAAGCGTGGTCGACGTCTTGCAAGGAATCGTCGACCTGCTTCAAGTATTGATCGATGCGCGCCACCTTCTGCTGCAGAAGGTCTATTTGCCCAAGAATATCGCTGCGAGAGCGCTCAAGCTCAGCTCTTTGTCCTGAAAGCGCGTCGCGTGAGCGCTGAAGATTATCATAGGGGGAGCTATCGCGCGATCTGGCGCTGCCGTTGTCCAAAAACAACAGCAAGACGGCACACCAGAGACCGACAAGCGACCTTTTTGACACGGCGCACTAC
>JACQVM010000410.1 GCA_016209785.1 Candidatus Melainabacteria bacterium
GAGTATATATAAATGGGCTCAAAGGACTTGCCAAACTTTCTTTGCAATGCATCTTTCATGAATCTAGCCGCTAAATCAAACCTAGGACCCAGCAGGCAAAAAAAGTAGTTCGTATCGTTGGACAGTATGTCTTGCTGTAAGTGGTGATACATTTTCTCAGCCTCTGACACCTGCTAACTAATGAAAGCCAACTATCACATTAAACACTTAACTTAATGACTTGCGCCATGTCTTAGCATGAACATCATCCCCATATGCATTTACCATGTAGCCCATAAAGGCATCACATGCTGCATCATAAAAGCCCCAGCTTTGACTATACCTTGGTCCACTCACAACCAAAAGCCATTTCTTCCCTTCGTGGCTTGCAGCCTCGCAAACGTGTTGAAATAGTTGTTGCCCAACACCAATTCGCTGCACTGTCCGGCAAACAAACGCATTTAACAACTCTGCTGACTCTGTCGCTAGAGTCTTACAATGTTCGGCAATCTCATGCTGTGCGTTGGCATAAGACATCAAGCCAACTATTAAGTCATTGTCAGCTTGCTTAGCTAAGAAGTACTTGCGCTTTCGACCAAACTCATCTGGCATGTTGCACATGCAAGCAAGAATTCCCTCTATCTCGTCCTCTACTGGCTCACCAGTGAGTCCATCAACAACATGTTGTTCTAAAACTGCCCGCACCGCAATAATATCACTTCCTTTTAGCTGTCTCTGCTCAACAATAACTCTTGACCTGGTACTCGTGCCAGGCTTATATCTCCTTCGAGAATTTAATTGAGACATATGTTAAGCACACTTTTTATCAGGTAACACTGCATGATTGTCTTGTCTAACAGTCCCCCCAAGGTGTGTCAAACTCTCATGTGGTCCAACATAAAAGTCACTCCCATCAGGAAATGTAATAGTGTTGTGTTGACAAGCCATGCATCTCGGTCCAAGCTTAACCCCACTACCAGAGTTCTCACAAATATCCATAGCTTCTATATAGACATGCTTAATTTCTTCCATAGTTGCAGGAGGCTCTTTCCCCATAGGCGTTGTAAAATCTGGTCGGAATGCACTCAAAACCGGCATACACCCACGTTTTGCCAATGCCTTCACAGCAGCAAGTGTACTTTCAATTGGTTCAATAGCTTGTCCAAACACAACCAGCGATTGCACAAAACCTACCCCAAAGGCACTTACAGAAGCCTCGATGTAATCAAGATAGTGATTAAGACCCAGGTGACGAGCCTTACTCGGTATAATGCGCTTTGCCCTCTCAACATCGAACACCTCAATGTTGATTGATACCATATTGACACCAACAGAACGCAACCACACTGGATAGGTCATATCCTTACGAGCCGGCATCATTACATCAACAGGAATGGGCGAGTGCTCTGCAATATAAGCGTATACCTCATCAACCCAGGGCTCATCGTAAGCTTTTGGTGTGCCACCACTAATAAGGACATGTCGAGCAGGGGACAGCTTATCGTCTTTGGCTAATTCAATTACCTTCAGGAGCTGGTCCATGGGCTTCCTGCGATACCTCTTTTCAAAGGGCATATCACAAAACTTACACACCCACGCACATCCTTCAATAGGCGAGATACGACATCTATCAGTGTGCGTTACTCCTAAATTGGTATATGGATACTCTTTTTCGCAATCAACATAAGTCTGCTGATGATATGCAGGAACAGGAATTACAGACACAGGAATTGTTAGATTGCCCTTCACGACAGCAAAGTTGCCATCAAACACTAGGCGAGCCTCTGTAGACTGTGTAAATGACTCCACAAAAGGAGCATTGATGTAAGTCCCAGCTTGTGTGTAAAGGCAGGCCCCGCTAGTAGATGCATACTCACCCAAGGAAATTGGACCAGCAAATTGCTCGTGCCAGGCAGCTTCTGCTGCTGGATCAATTTTGATACCATGAGCTAGCACATAAAACTTAAGCTCTTGTTCGTCAGTAAACAACTTATTTCGTCTCCACTGCATCTAGCTAGCTAACAACGTCACGTTAACCAAAGCTCAGCTATGCAGGCATTACCTATAAAATACTAGCTTCGGACCCCAGAGCACACTATCTCATTGCATACTCAATCACAAGTGGGGAGATTCCCAGTTAAATGGGAATCTCCCTTATTGAGCGCTCCGTCACCCTCCACTCATAAGCGCTCTGGCAGACTACGCGTCTGCCTCCGCGCGATAATGTCGCTCGCTGCGGCCGCACATGTCGCCCTTGCTCGCTCGACTTTCGTCACTCAACCTCCTCCGCGCGTAGACACGCTCGGCGGCCGACGACGCCTTCGGCGTCTGCTCCGGAGCATTGCTCCTTCGCATTGTTCAGTTGCTTCGGCGGGTTTCGCCACCTTCGCAACTGCAGTCGTTGCCTTGCTATACGCCGATACGCAATCTCCGTCGGCATTTACTTGTAGGCCCTCCGTAGCCGCTTTCAGCGGCTTCTCCTGGCGTCAATCTCGCTCGCTGCATGCCATCACTTAAGCTTGCACTGCAATTAGGCTCGCTCATTAGCTAGAGCAAGTTCTCTGTCATGACACTCTTGAGCCCTCTGAGAATCATCTCCTACTGGCACTAAAACTTCACCAGGGCTTTCTGGCAAAAACAGCAAAGCAGCCAACCCGACAATATTTATCATGGCTACAGCTAACCCAGCTAGTGCATAAGAACCGCCAAACAAAGCTATGAGTTGTCCGCTTAGTAGTACTGCAACCACCGCAGAGAACCTGCCCATTTGCACACTAAAGCCAAAGGCTGTGCCTCTTATTTGATGATTAAAAATCTCTGGAACATAAACAAACAAAACATAAAAGGGCAATATTGCAAACAGTCCAACAAAAAAGGACAAGCATAAAAGTAACGGCCCAACAGATTGCACCGTCAAAAACATAACCAATTCGGAAAGCATTGCACCCAAGTAACCAATGAAAAATGTTCTTAAGCGGCCCAAATAACTAATCGATATGCCTCCTAGCATTGAAGACAATATTGCACCCAGATACATAAGCGATGTCACAAGACTGCGCTCAAAGACAGCTTGAGTTCCAGTCATTTGATTAATCCAAGCTGGCACCCATGTAAGTACAGCCCACCAATTAACAATGATTGAGCTTGCCAAAAGCATAACTACCATGACCTTCGGCCGGTTAGCTGACGCAAATAGTTGCTTAAACTTAAGTGGAGCTTGCCCAATGAGCATCACTGCCCTCAGCAGACCATTCCGCCTGTCCAGCAAGTCAATATCGTTTACAGTTTCATCCTTGGTTGGCTCCTTTAATTTAGCTCGAATATAAACTGTCAGCAATGCTGGAATGATACCGACAACAAAAAGCATTCTCCAACCAAGGTGTCCAATCCAGAAGTTAATAAGCGAAGTACACAACCAACCAGCACATAAAGCTGCCATCATCAGACCTGTAGTATGCAATCTTGCTTTGCCACGGAAATGCTCGGATAGAACAAGCAATCCACTACCCATCTCTCCTCCTATGCCACAGCCAACAAGAAAGCGGTAGGCAGCTAATTCCTGCCAAGAATGACTTAAGGCACACAACCCAGTAAATAGAGCATACACAGCAATGGACAGCATCATGGCCTTAACACGGCCAATGGTGTCAGAAAGCACTCCAAACACAACAGCGCCAATAGCCCAACCAGCTAAGAAAGTAGCTAGGATATAGGAGCCGTATATTCCTGCCAAACTATGGCTACTTGTGTGCAACAATTCAGACAAAGCTGGATAAAGAACAAGCCCAAATATGGAGGCATCTAGACCATCAAAAAAGCCTCCTAACGAGGAAGCAACCAGTACATGCCCTGATGAATTTACTGGTTTAGAAAAAGCCATACGCCCCTTAAGCCCAACTTGCACTTAAGTGGTTATCTTAAGTTAGCTAACTAAAAGAGCAATGGGACAAACCCCCATGGTGCTTACCAAAAAGCTTAATGATCTACTTAATTCTCTTTAGCTTGGGAGCTGGCAATGTTAATAGGTCGGCAAAGTAATCGCGCAGGAACTGCAGTACTTCATCTTTCGAGATGGTCTTTTGTTGCCTGGTAAATTCTGCTCTTTTAAGTATGTGTCTGCTAGCAACAAACTCTTCCCATGGTAAACCTTCAGGTGTGTCC
>JACQVM010000411.1 GCA_016209785.1 Candidatus Melainabacteria bacterium
GCTAGGTTCAGTTCTGGCTGTACTTGCCTATTTCTGGCGTGATCTCTGGTCAATTGGTGTAGGTTGCCTCAAAGCACTCCAAACTAGGAACCTAGCACAACAAGATATTCGCGTTGCAGGAGCTATTATCTTGGGTACCTTGCCAATCTGTATCTTAGGATTTATCTTAAAGCCTGTACTGGAGCACCCCAACGGATTATTTAGATCCTTAACCTTAATCGGCACGGCCTCTGCAATCATGGGAGTACTTCTCTTTATGGCAGAGGCAGTAAGTAAGCGCCAAAGAGGGCTTGATAATGTAGATATAAAAGATGGCCTTATGGTAGGACTTGGGCAAGCTCTAGCCTTAATTCCAGGATGCTCGCGCAGTGGATCCACGCTTACGGTGGCTATGCTCCTGAACATGAAGCGCGAGGATGCAGCCCGGTTTAGTTTTCTTTTGGGTATACCAGCCATTGCCTTAAGTGGAGCAATGGAATTAAAAGAAATGTTTGGTCACGGATTGAATAGTGCTGGTGTCATAGACTTAGGCGTGGGGCTAATTAGCTCTGCCATAGTAAGCTACGTGTCAATTGCCTGGCTCATCAAGTTTTTGCAAAATCACTCCACTTGGGTATTTGTTTGGTACAGATTGGCATTTGGTGCTCTGGTTGTAGCGTTGTCGTCGGCAGGACTGATCCATTGAGATTGTAAGAGTTTTATGCCAACTTACAAAGTTACTGGGATAAATGTTGGTAGTTTCAACATAGGAGAAGCGGATAAGGTCCTGACTATCTTTTCTGCCGAGCGTGGCTTAATTAGAGCAGTAGCAAAAGGGGCACGCAAGCCAGGATCCAAGATAGCAGGACGAGCTGATCTTCTCTCTGTCAACTCATTGCTGCTATCAACTGGTCGAACACTCGACATTGTAACCCAGGCTGAGAGCCTAGAAACCTTTCCCAAACTGCGGCAAGATTTGTTGCGTTTGTCCTTTGGGTTTTACTACGCTGAACTTACACAGCAGTTTGGACATGGACTGTCCGAGGAAAGCAAAACTTACTTTGCTTATTTGTGCAAGTCCCTGAGACTACTATCTAATGGTCACACCACGGCATTAATGCCGGGGTGTATTGAGGAATTTGACGGGGGCTTGCACCCCGGCCAAACAGATCTAAAAGACCCCGCCCTTAAGGGCGGGGTTTCCGTGGAGCGGGATGATGTCACCTGGATGTGCCTTCAATTTGAGCTAGGTCTTTTGGAGATGGTAGGGTACAAGCCAGAACTTACCTATTGCGTTATGTGTCGCGCAATTCTCAGCGACTATCAGCTGGGTGCCTTTGCCCATGATTTAGGAGGTGTAGTATGTCGGCGGTGTTGTGAGCTTGGTCAAGCTAGCTGGGTTGCTGAAACACATTCATATCAGCCAAGCAATTTAAGCCAAATTATCCAGGTTACCCCACTTGTCTGGAAAAATCTTGCTCTGGCAAGTCATTCAGGCAGGACAACCGCCATACACATGCAAAGTCCCAAGCTAAAACCAGCAATACAAGCTGCCCATCAGCTTATCAAGAGCTATATTGAGTACAAGGCTGGACGCCCGATGAGGTCCCTAGACTTGCTGAAAAGCTTGGGGACTCCATAGAGCAGTGTGTATGGCGTGCTGAGCGCCAAGTCGCTAAAATAACCAAGTTATCGGCCAAACCAAGGAAGGTGTACGTGTCAAGCCTAAAAGAGATTGATCCGGAAATTTATCAACTAATTCAAAAGGAGCTTGAGCGGCAACAAGGTGGACTTGAGCTTATAGCCAGCGAAAACTTTGTCAGTGACGCTGTCCTTGAGGCCCAGGGCTCTATTTTGACCAACAAGTATGCTGAAGGCTTGCCTGGAAAGCGATATTACGGAGGTTGTGAATTTGTCGATGAAGTCGAGCGTTTAGCCATCGGGCGTGTAAAGAAGCTCTTTAACGCTCCGCATGCTAATGTTCAGCCCCACAGTGGGGCTCAAGCCAATATGGCAGTTTTCTATGCTGTACTTGAGCCAGGTGACACATTCCTTGGTATGGCGCTGGATCAAGGTGGACACCTAACCCATGGGTCACCAGTTAACTTTTCTGGTAAGTGGTTTAAGGCTGTAACCTATGGTGTCAACGGCGAGACTGGCAGGATTGATTTTGATGCTCTGTCTAAGTTAGCTGACAAGGTAAGGCCTAAGCTCATACTGGCTGGCGCTAGCAACTATCCGCGCATAATTGACTTTGCTAAGTTCCGACAAATAGCTGATAGTGTTGGCGCATACCTTATGTGTGACATCGCACACATAGCTGGTCCAATTGTGGCTGGGTTGCATCCTAGTCCATTCCCACATTCACATTTTGTGACAACCACTACCCACAAAACCTTGCGTGGTCCTAGAGCTGGGGTGGTGATGTGCCAAGAAGAGTTTGCTCAAACCATAGACAAGGCTGTGTTTCCTGGAATCCAAGGTGGACCGCTAATGCATGTCATTGCAGCTAAGGCGACAGCTTTCCAGGAAGCGTTAAGACCTGAGTTTTGTGAGTATCAAAAGCACATACTGGCTAATGCCAGGCATTTAGCGGAAACGTTAATTGCTCAGGGTTTAGCTATAGTTTCTGGTGGCACTGACAATCATTTAATGACCGTTGATCTTCGACCAATTAACACTACTGGTAAGAAAGCATGTGCCGTTTTAGAGACTGTGTGCATTACAACCAACAAAAACACCATCCCCAACGATCCTCAAAAGCCTAATATAGCTAGCGGTATAAGGATTGGCACACCTGCAGTTACAACCCGTGGTATGGGCCTTGCCGAGATGGAATTGATTGGGCAGTTAATTGCTGACAAGCTAAAGCACCCAGACGACGAGCATGTTCATGAGCGGGTGCTTAACTCGGTTAAAGAGCTGTGCAAGCAATTTCCTCTTTATCGGCAACGATTAGCTGGAGTAAGGTAAGTATGTGTGCTAACGGAAGTCACCAGTAATGGCCATAAGAGTTTTTCAGGCACTGCTCTTTATCATAGGCATAACCTGGGCCTTTACCCTCTCGCAAGCACATCTCAATCAGGTGCAAATTCCTGGGTTCTTGGTCGCATTATCCATTAGCTGGTGGTTGACCCCAGAGATACGCTCACGAGCCATGCGCCTAGGGCTGGTTGATAAACCTGGTGAAGAAAGGCGCATTCACAAGATAGCTGTTCCACGCTTAGGTGGGGTAGCAATTTACATCAGCATAATTTTGACACTGACAATTATGATTGCCATAACCGGTAGGTTTCCCCGCCAGGGAGGACTGGCCGGTATTGCAGTCGGTGGCACACTTGTTTTTGTCTTGGGTCTGCTTGACGATCTAGAGTCTTTGCCCGCAAAAGTTAAGCTTCTGGTCCAGATTTTAGCCGGGTGCGCAGCTTACTCTCTGGGAGTACGCATAAAATCAATTCCTATCCCCATGAACATGAATGTTGACCTAGGGTTCTTGCATATCCAGGGTGGTATGCCAATAGAGCTAGGTATGTGGAGTTTGCCTTTAACTGTTTTCTGGCTAGTCGGTGTTGCTAATGCAGTTAACCTCATTGATGGCATGGATGGGCTTGCCGCCGGGGTCTCAGCTATCTCGTCGCTTACTATCTGGGCTGTTGCTATGGCAGTAAACATAAACCAGCCTTATGCTGCGCTCATTGCTGCAGTTCTAGCAGGGGCCCTTCTTGGTTTTTTGCGCTGGAATTTTAACCCGGCCCGGATTTTCCTTGGCGATTCAGGGGCTTATCTGGCAGGCTTTATCTTAGGAGCAGTCTCCATCACAGGAGTTCTGAAAGGTGCTACTGCTGTCACCCTGATAGTGCCTACATTTATGCTTGTTTTGCTTATCCTTTTTTTCCCCCTTCTGGATACAAGCTGGGCAATTGTACGGCGCGTGATCAAGAGGAAATCAATTTTTGCTCCTGATGCTGAGCATATACATCACCGTTTGTTGCAGACAGGACTCTCACAAAAAAATGTCGCCTATCTAATTTATGGTGTGTCGGCAATCTTAGGCTTAATTGCGGCCCACCTGGTGAATCAGGAAGGTTATTTTCTCACTTTAGGACTTTCAGTTTTAGCCATGGCAATTTTCTTTGCTGAGGTACTTAACCGTCATCGCCAGCGGCGCAATAGTTTGCGCCAGTTAGCATCTGGACAACTGGCTGAAGATCCTGAAAACGATTAATCAAAGATACTGTCGCCATCTTGTTCTGTCGATTGACGCTCGTGGGTTTTGGCCCGTAAAGTTTCCTCTAACTCTAGCTCAATTGCCTGGCGTCTTGTTTCTTCTTCCTCAGAGCGAATACGTTGTTTTTCGTCGGTTATGCGTAATATTTGTTTGTCCCGGTATATGCGATTAAAGTCAGCTCTCCGACGTTGCCGTTCTTGTTCTAACTTTCCACGTCGTTCCTCACGTTCGCCCTCACGCATGAGCTCTCTGCGCTCCTCGTTGCGTTTCCGTATCCTATCCAGCCAGCTCATCTGCTTATCCCCTTAACTTGTAGCTCGTAAAACTGCAAGGACTGGGTCCATCTTTAGACAATCACCATGTCTAATATACCCAGTTATTGCAATTACCTTTTAGCCAGCAATTTACCACTTAAGAATTTAAATCTCTGGAAGCTCAGACCTTTTCTGTTTACGAGCAATTCCGGTTTTACGTGCTGCCTGGGCTACCGCCTCCGATACGGACTCGGCTACTTTAGGATTGAATACCCCAGGAACAATGTAGTCTTCATTTAATTCGGACGATGCAATGACTGAGGCAATTGCATGAGCTGCAGCCAGTTTCATTTCTTCATTAATGTCCTTGGCATGGCAATCAAGGGCACCACGAAAGATGCCTGGGAAACATAAAACATTATTGATTTGATTGGGATAATCCGATCGTCCTGTAGCCATAATGCGAACATATGGGGCAGCCTCTTCAGGCATGACTTCAGGGACTGGGTTTGCCATGGCAAATACA
>JACQVM010000393.1 GCA_016209785.1 Candidatus Melainabacteria bacterium
ATGTTAACCTCTACTTAAAGAAAAAGTCTTTCTTACTCAAGGTAAGTTGTTTCCAATTGACTAGCTATTTGTGTCGTGTATGTGAACATGAAGAAATCAGGATTGTTTGTTGCCTTAACCGTTTGTTTTTCTGGCGCAGGGGCGTTTGCTGCTCAAGAGGATCTCAGTGCGTTAGATAAGTTGTGGGAGGATGAAGCCTCTCATACTTCTCGTGGGGAGTCTACCTTAACGACAACTCCATCGGCACCAATGTGTACCTTGAGGTCATTTAAGCAGAGTTGCTTGGTTGAAAAGGGTGGGTGGCCAGGATTAGGTCCGTTCCAGTCTGAGACAACTCATCCAGATGACCTAGTTGATGGTGGTGGCAATAGGCTCAAGATGCACATAGCTAACGATAATGTTACTGAGGCTGAGTTAAGACTTGTAAAAGAGAAGGCAAACGTTCATGACTTTTTAGATCTTGAGATGTCTTGTGATTTTTTACTTGAAGCCGTTGGTGCAAGGGCAAAAAAAATTGCTGAGTTTAACCGCCTATTGGAGAAGTCCAAAGAAGCAATCTTGTCCAAAGATGATTTTAAGCCGCTTTGGCTTTCTGCAGGACGATATTTAGTTTCTATTGAACGTGACAACACATCATACGGACAACGGCTAACTTATGTGATTCGTGTGATGAGCGGCGATGCTAGTGAAGATCTTATCAGGCAGCATTCTGCCATAAAGGAAACTGAGCCAACAGGATCTTCTGGCGGTAAGAGCCCTTCTGCTATTAGCAGCGTTGGTGTTCCAGTTGGGATAGCGGTAAGTCATGCAATAGATGCAACCGCGGATGCTCTTAAGGAGGAGTTTCTTAGTGCTGTGAAGAACTGGCAGAGGGTGAAGAGAACTGCTATGCGCAATCGTGAGTCTGGTGGGCTAAGTGAGGTTCTATCCGGTAGAGCACTAGCTATTAACACAGACTCTGTTAAGAGGCTGTCGACAAGTCATCGTTATTGGGATATTAGTCCCAAAGGTGTTTCAGTAGATCGTTACAGCGAAGTAGTTCCTGGCGTGAAGTATCAGGTACTGGCTCATATTAAGCAGTCCAAGAAATTTGTTGATGATGTCTCAGGACAAGTGCTTAAGGAAGATGAAGACAGCGACAAAGTCAATTACACTGTAGAAAAAATTGGTGGACGGTGGTTGATCACTGATTACGCCATTGTAAGTTCGTCGGCTGTCAAAGAGCCGGTTAAGGGACCCTCTGGTCAAGTAAATCGATGAGTCAGCCGCCTTCTATCTTGTTAGGGCTGATATTTATATTGTCTTTGGCAGTTTTTGCACAGCAGTCCTGGATGTGTGCAAGCGGACCAGGCAAGCCTAACAAACAGCAGGTGTCACCGACGGTTCGGCAAGCTGGTGATATGAGGCCGGTGCTGCCGCAATCATGGGCAGTAGTTGCCGCTAACGGACAACCTCTTAGCCCTATAGCCATGGTTGCCATTGGCGATGACATTTTTTTCCTTGATCCTAAAAGCATATGGCGCGTCGCAGGCGGAAAGACTATGTTGTCTTACCCTCAACCATTAAGGGCAACTGCTGTAGTGCCACTAGATATGAAGCACGCAAAAGTGCCAGTGCATGAGTTGGCAAATTTTGTTAGTTGTCCTAATCAAGGGAAATTGGTGATTCTGGATAAATCCGGTGATTTGTTTGAGCTTTCTGTTGCCAACTGCTCATGGGCTGTTCTGCGTGCCAATTATTCGGCAACCTCGTCCCCAGATCCTGAGTTTATCGATCTTGCCTGTGCGGAAGATGGAATTTGCGTTCTTGATCCAGAGCGAAATCAGATATGGAAGTTTGTGCACTCTCATGTGAGCTCGCAACGTTATTTCCCAGAGGTGCTACCTTGGAGAATTAAACCAGGTGACATAAATGTTGCCGATGGAGTATCGATTGCCAGCGATGGTGACACTTATGTCCTTAAGCGCAACGGAAACATAGGCAAATATAATTACGCCCCAGGCTTATCAAAGCAAGAAAGGTTTTCCTGGGCAAGGCTTGCACACATGAGGCCGTCACGCATAGTCACGGGACCAGCAATGCCACTGTATGTTGTGGAGCGAGAGAACAATAGGGTCGTTGCTATTGACAAAGCAACAGGTCGAAGCTGGCAGTTTGTGTTTTCGGCAAACTCTGACCTCAGGGGTTTACTGCCGGCTGCGAAGGGCTTTTGGATAATAAACAAAGGTCGGGTGGTTTACAAGAGTTTGAACGAAGGACAGACTTCATCAGTAGGTGCTCTTTATCCTAGAAGGATAGATGGGCGGCTTGATGGAATGATTTTACCTATAAAAGGCGTTTGTCTGCCACGTCATCCTGGGGTATGGCCTGGTGCCCGCAGACTATATCGTTTTGGAGTTCATAAGGGTATGGATTTTTTTGCTGATCCTGCCTGCCATACGAGCGTCGTTATGGACACGCCAGTATGTGCGTCAGACGCTGGTAAGGTGATTCGTGCAGATGTAAACTTTGCCGATATGGACTCCCAAACTTTTGCCAGGGTTATGACTGAATGCAGAAAGGCGCATGATACTTCTCCCCAAAATGAGGATCTATTTCGTGGTCGTCAAGTTTGGGTTGACCATGGCAACGGTGTTATAACACGCTATGCTCATCTCAATAACATCCAGCAAGGGATTCTTACAGGCAGTTATGTGTCACGGGGAGAAGTTATTGGCTATGTGGGAGTTTCCGGAACTGGTGAGAGTTTGCCAGGACATGTAAAGCACCCCCACCTGCATTTTGAGATATGGCTAGATGGAAACTATTTAGGCTTTGGATTAACATCAGGGGAGACCATTGGTCTATATGAAGATATTTTTGGCACCAACGGCCGGTGAGGTAGTTCATGGGTAGAGAAGTTGAAATGGCAAATGGGCAATATATGAAACAAGTCAACAGCATTTTGGTGGGTCTTATTGCCACATGGTGTATTGCCTCGGGAGCAAATGCTGAGATGCCAAGCAAGAATCAACTAATAAAGCAACGTGTGCATGCTAAAACAACTCATAGCAGTCCCTCAGGTAGGTTGCTAGCCCAAAAACCTAGCGGAGAGTCCAAGAAGGGTAATGTAAGTGATACCAGTGCTAAGACTAGCGCTGAAGGTAATGCTGCCGACAAGAATAAACACAGTTTGACAAAAGATACGGTTGAAAGGTCAGGCGTTAAGCCAGAAGTTGGCAAGGAAAAGAAAGGCTTTTGGCCAATAATCAAATCTGCAAAACCGAAGCAGCCCAAGCCGAGTTCAGAAAGGTCTGCAGCTCAAGATGCAGGCGGCAAGGAGAAACCAAAAACAGAAGACAAGGTGGATGATACCACAAATGCTGGCCGTACAAGTAATACCACAACACAGGACAAATTAGCACCGACGAGCTCGGCTGGCGGTGTTGCTGCATCGAGCGGCACAGATGAGATTGAACCATTATTACCGGAGGCTGGTCTGATTAGCCTGCTCAAGGATTTGTCTCGGGCGCTTAAGGACTCAGATGAGGTCACTAAGATAGAAAGTTCATGTCAGAGGGCTGCCGTGTCAGTGGCGACTTTGGCTCTTGCTAAGGCAGTTGAAAGCCCGGATCTGCTAGCTAATCGCATTATTGTCCCTGCTGAGAAAGAAAAGTTACAATCAACCATGACCAGCGAATCGTGGGCTTCTGGGGATATTGTTTTATCAAATAATTGTCATGCTTCATTGAGTGCTGTGTGGGCAAAGAAAGTTGAAGGACTTATTAATATAGCAATTGCTGGCAACTGTGGTTGCAAGCCATCGCCAGTAGGCGACAGCCTGGGGGAATTTGTTGTTGTTGTAAACGGAAAGTCCTCCATTGACAGTGGCTTTGATATTCAAAGTCAGTCGAATGTCGAGTTCTGGCTTGGGAAGTTAGGTACAGTTGCTGCGGATGCATCATGCTGTATGGTATCTGATAGCCAGAAGACTAATGATACCCAATCTGTCCCTGGGCTTAGCAAGGTCTCGCAGAGATCCACTGTGGTGCTCAAGGCTGTACTTACGGAAAAGAGCCGCAATTACTTTAACCGACTAGCAGCTTTCAAAGAGCGTCAGCGCTTGGCAGCAATAACTGCTGAAAAGGAGCGTATTGAGGCAGAGCAAAAGGCAAAGGTGGCCTCTGACAAGCCAGCTGACAATGGCGAGGCTTCTACCGAGGTCGATGCTAAGCCAAAAGTAATTAGCGAATCAGCAACGGCAACTATTCCACTTGTAGCAAACGCTCCACCGGCAGTCATTTCTGAGTTATCCCCGGATGCAGCCAAGACAAAGTTACCGACCCGGGTGGAAGATCCACGCACAACGGCTGTTAAGTCTGATTTTGAGAGTTCCGCCGAAATAGCATTTCAGCACGCAACCATGCCTTCTTATGG
>JACQVM010000031.1 GCA_016209785.1 Candidatus Melainabacteria bacterium
ACTAAGATTTGCGTATCCGTGATTTGAGTTTTAATTGTGCTAAAGTGCGACATTAGATACCTCCAAAAAATTCAAAACGCTTTCAAACAACTGGTGACTACAACATCACCTCCTCAAAACATGTCAAAAGGATGACTCCATCCGCAGGTACTCACTTTTGTCTATTAATGTGGGTGAGCAGGAGGCCATGCGAGCCCTGTCCTGAGCCCATTCCCTTAAGGCCGTAACTTGCTCAGCCATAGATTGAGATAACGGCTTGGTCGCCTCAATTGCACGAATTATGTCAAACTGACTGAACTCCCGTCCGTCATCGGCAAATGCTTCGTACATAGCAGAAATGATTGCCTGCTCAATTTCTGCCCCTGAAAATCCTGATGTGCGTGCTGCAAGATCACCTACATCAAAAGAAATAACATCCTTGCGTCGCATTGACAGGTGAATACGCAAGATTGCTTCTCTTTCCTGAGGATTGGGTAAGTCAATGAAGAAGATTTCGTCGAAGCGTCCCTTACGTAAGAACTCACCCGGAAGCCGATCCACGCGGTTAGCTGTCGCAATCACAAACACAGGTGAAACTTTCTCCTGCATCCAGGTAAGAAACGTACCAAATACCCTTGCAGCAGTTCCCCCATCCGAGCCCATTGAACTAGCCATGCCACCAAAGGCTTTGTCTACCTCATCTGTAAACAACAGACATGGCGCAAGCGACTCTGCAGTACGCAAAACCGAACGAAGATTTTGCTCCGAGGAACCAACAAGACTAGCAAACACCCGCCCCATATCTAGTTTCAATAAAGGCAAGTTCCACAAGTTGGATACCGTTTTTGCCACCAAGCTCTTGCCACAACCAGGAACACCCAAGAGCAACAACCCTTTGGGTTGCGGCAACCCATAATCACGTGCCTTTTCACTAAAAGCACCGCTGCGGTCTATAAACCACTTCTTTAAGTTCTCTAGTCCGCCCACATGCTCAAGGGTCTTGGACTCCTCATGGAACTCCAGAATTTGTGATCTTCGAATAACTTGCTTTTTCTCGGACAAAACTATGTCAAGCTCGCATTCTGTAAGTTTGCCAGCTGAAATAAGCGCTCTAGTGTATACCTTTTCTGCTTCATCCACTGTTAGTCCTAGTGCCGCTCTTAGCAAGACCTCCCTAGTATCTGGAGACAATTGAGATGGATGACCATCTCCTACTTGTCCGTCGTTGTAAACCTGATCAAAGACAACTCCTAGCTCTTTAATTGTTGGCAGGCAAAAATCTACAACAGCTACATCCTTTTCTAGCTCTGCAGGAATTCGCATAACCGGTGAAAGCACTATAATTGTTTGCTCAAGCCGTTCGTTGCGAATGTGCCCCACGGCATCTCGCAACCACCTAATAACACCAGGGCTTTCCAGAAATGGGTGGAGATCCTTAAACACAAAAACAGTTGGATCGCCACGCTTAATTACAAAGTCCAGAGCTGCCTCAGGAGAAATGGTACCTGGGGCAGTTTGACTAAACTGTCCTGGCTTCCAGAGACCTTGCCCGTTTCTTTGCAGAGATCTAAATCCTTGTGTAACTGACCATACGTAAAGAGGCTTAAATGATTGCTCATCAACAACTTGTGCCAGAGCACCTAGCGCTCTATCTTCTTCAGGTGTTATCAAATACACCAGCGGATAACGTGCTCGGATAAGGATGTCTAATTCCTGCAAGTGATTATTCCTCCATTTCTTAGGACAAGACACTCCATCCTATGCTCTTCCAACAGGCAGCTTTGCTGCCAGCTTCTCCAACTTAGGACCTACAACAAATTCAGTCCTGCAGTTAGGACAAATGACTGGTGCATCATCTCCAAATTCCAAGAGATAACGTTCCAATACTTTTTCAGCTAACGCGGACATCTTTATCTCTTCATGAACTGAACGTAGCTTAAGCAGTTTGTGCAGTTCTGGACGCATGTAGAGAGTTACTTTGGCTTTGGTATGGTCCACTGTCTTTATCCCCCGAGAGTAAAAACTAATGCTGCAGCAATGTATATGTGGATATACCCGCAATCGTGGAGTTTTAACGCTATGACGTCAAAACGGCACAACGATTTAATGATTAATTGTTGCCAGGGTGCATCTTTCGGCTTAGAACCAGCTTCCTGCTTACCTTAAGCTTGTTCCAACCATGTATAGTGGGGGAGGCAAGGGACCTCGCCGACGGAGGTTAAGTGACAACATATAGCGAGGCGAGAGCTGCGGTTAGCCGGTCGAAGCCGAGCGTATTTACGCGCGGAGGAGCTGCAGAGCAGCGACGGAGCGCTTAAATCATGAACCTCAGAATTGCTTACTTGTATGCTCACTTCCTGAACATATATGGTGATCGCGGCAACATTGTCACCCTAGCTCAAAGAGCCCGATGGCGAGAAATTGAAGTTATCGTAGACCAACTAGGACTCAACGAACGGTTTGACCCTGAATGGTACGACCTTTACTTTATTGGTGGCGGACAAGACAAACAGCAACAAGTCATTGCCCAAGACCTTCTCAAGCATGCTGACCGTCTTCACCAAGCAACGCAGTGCGGAGCAGTAGTTTTATCTGTGTGTGGAGGTTATCAGCTTTTGGGACATTACTATCGCCCTCACAATGGCAGCGAGCTTAAAGGGATTTCCTTGCTCGATGCTTACACTGTTGCTGGCAGCAAGCGCATGATTGGAAACGTTGTGATAAAAAGAAAAGATGGAACAACTTTAGTTGGCTTTGAAAATCATAGCGGCAAAACCTACCTTGGCCCTCATCTTGAACCTTTAGGAAAAGTCTTTTCAGGACATGGCAATAATGATGAAGACGGATTGGAAGGCGCTGTATCTGGCACCATATATGGCACCTATCTACATGGCTCATTACTGCCCAAAAACCCGTGCCTTGCTGATGAGCTTCTCACACAGGCACTTATTCGTCGCCATGGCTCAATCTCTTTAGCCACCCTTGATGATACTTTAGAGACCTCAGCTCATAAGTTTGCTCTTGGCTTGCCTGCTTAACCAATGCTGTTCCAACTCTTGCTTTTACGCAACTACCAGACAAGGGGTAATAG
>JACQVM010000395.1 GCA_016209785.1 Candidatus Melainabacteria bacterium
CCTTCAACTGGGCCTTGAGGTCAATGAAAGGAACTTGTGTTGTGCTTATACTGGCAGACATTTATGCTCCTCGGGAGAGATTTTGGCTTTGGTAAGAACTTTAGCCGGATTCCCAACCACCACCGCATCATCTGGTACGTCAGACGTAACTACTGCTCCAGCACCCACAAGAGCACGCTGTCCTATGGTGATGTTGCATAGGATAACTGCTCCAGATCCTATTGAAGCACCTTTCTTAACCAAAGTAGGATGAACTTTCCAGTCAGCTTCTGTCTGCAGGAAGCCAGCTTCACTAACAGCTTTAGGGTAAGGATCATTAATGAAGATTACACCATGACCTATAAAAACCTCATCTTCAATGATGACCCCTTCGCAAATAAATGTATGGCTGGAGATCTTACAACGATCTCCTATACGAGCATTTTTTTGAATCTCAACAAAAGCGCCAATTTTGCAGTCCTTGCCAATGGTGCACCCATAAAGATTTACAAAATCAAATATCTTGGTACGTTCACCTACTTGGACATCTGGGCTTATCTTTTGCAGGGGACCTGCCTTAATCATGAAAATACCCCCACGCAAGGCATTTGTTGAGTTTGCCCGGTTGCAAGTGATGCACTGGCAGCTTCCAAAATTTCTACAACACGCAAACCAGCTTCTCCATCAGTAATCGGTGCTCTACCAGTTTGGACGCATTCGACAAAATGGGATACTTCTATTTTGAGAGCCTCGTTTAAATCAAGGACTGGTGCATGCATGTCACCAAAGCGATATTGAATTAAATTCTGATAGCGTCTTTCATCACTTTCTGGCTCTTCAACTGTAATCCCCTTGTCGTAAATGCGCAGCTTTTCCATTGGTTGCAGATCGTCATAAACAATCATCTTCTTGGTGCCACCGACAAGAATCTGCCGAACCTTTACTGGTGAGAGCCAGCTAACATGAAAGTGCGCTATAAGGTTGTTGGCAAAGGTAAGCGTAATGTAAGCAATGTCTTCAATTTTCTGGTCAGTGTGACTGGTACCGGTTGCATGAACAGACTGGGGGGTCTGCCCAATTAAAAAGTCCATAATAGAGAGATCGTGAGGAGCTAAATCCCAAACCACGTTGATGTCGCTTTGAAATAACCCTAAATTAATGCGAACGGAATCGAAATAAAGGAGTTCTCCTAGTTCTTGGCGTTCAATTTCTTCTTTAATGCGGCGGACAGCCCCATGGTATACAAAAGTGTGGTCAACCATGAGAATTCGACCCTTAGCTTTAGCCAAGGCAATAAGTTCGCGACATTCCTTAGAGGTTGTACACATAGGCTTTTCCACTAGCACATGCTTATTAGCCGTGAGGGCTTGCTTGGCCAGCTCATAATGCGTGTGGACTGGTGTGGCAATAACTATTATGTCCAGCGCAGGATCGCTAAGCAGGTTTTTATATTGGGTTGTTAGCTCAATAGTTGGATAACGCCTGTGGAGTTTGACCAGTTTGTCTAAAGCCAAATCGCAAACATACTTAAGCTCAACAGCCTCGTTTTCGTAAAAATTACGAACAAGAATCGGGCCCCAGTAACCGCAACCCACGACGCCTACCAGCAGTGGCTTCACTTAAGTTACTACCTCACGACTCACCTAAACAAAAAATCATCGCATAAAGGCAGGTATTAAACAAATAGACATCTGTAATGTTGTCTTGCCTTGTGGTTTGCCAAACCCCATCGTATCATGGCGCTTTACTGGGGCAAGAAGAACATGGTGAGCGCGGATCTCAGCAAATCCCGTGGTGGACTCATGAAGCTGACCCGAAGCACGATGCTATGGGTGGTGCTGATACTTATTGCTGTGGATATCACCATCAAGGTGTTTGTAAGACCAGAGAGAGCTGCCCTGGACGATAATCCTAGACTCGTTGCAATGAAGAAGTTTCTCTCAGGGACTGACCACCCGCACGTTGTGCTTTTAGGATCTTCTCTTACATTTGCGGCTAGCTATTTTTGGGACGTTGAGTTTAGCAAAAGGCTGCCTGCAGTAGGCAAAATTGATAGCGTGTCCTCGCTTAGGGCTGTCTATTTTGAGCATGTGCTAAACGAGCAACTGAAGAAAGAGTTCACAGTAGCAAATCTAAGCTTCCCAGGTGGAATGGCTTTGGATGCTCGTATTATTTTGTCCAAACTTCTTGAGAAAGGCAAAGTGCCTGGCTTGGTTATCTATGAAATTGCACCAAGAGACTTGGTCGACAACCTTGCCCCTGTGGGAGGAGGAGCTTTAGGAACGGAGTCAGTCCTTGAGGACCAACCAAGAGCATTCATGAGCATTGGGCATGTTGATCCTGAGTACCTAGTAAAAGCTATGATGAGCACCATAAACCAGTCGACGCCGGTAATTGCATGGCAACGCAAGCTTGCCAGACTAGGTAAGGACCCTTCTTGGCAAGCGGTGCGAGATTTGTGCATTGGTGAATTCTGGCGTTTTTATGAAGTTAAGCCAGAATTGAGACTTTGGCTTACAGAGCTGGCCTGCGACTTCCTTAAGCGGCAGGCTTCGCTTTATGCTTCTGTGCATCGTGCTCAGTCATCTGCTGTGTGTGCTGATGACACGTTATTTAGGCAGGACCTTAGGAATTATGCTGCACGGTATAATCCGCCAAATTATCGCCAGTTAAAACAACAAAGTGTAGAGCTGAGAAGAATTGCTGAACTGTGTGCAGCACGTGGAATTCAATTTGTCATGGTAAATATGCCAATAACTGCACAGAATAAGGCCATTTTGGACAAGCAATTACGTAAGAAATACTTGCAGACACTAACGGATTTAGCACAGTCCAGAGA
>JACQVM010000396.1 GCA_016209785.1 Candidatus Melainabacteria bacterium
ACAATGACCTGGTTGACAAAAGATACACTTGTTTTGGTTATGTCGACAGTTCTTGTTGCTGGTTGTACAAGTAGCAACAAGGAGGTTTCTTTTAAGTCAGGGGGGATGACGCACACTTTTGCTGAAGGAAAAGGCTCTGTACCAGCAGGATTTCCTTTGCCTATCTATCCAGGCTCTTCCACCACCGGATCTGTGTCTGCCGAGGCTGACAAGGCTGTTGAGCAGACAAAGTTTTTGATGTTATCTTCTGCTGATCCGCCAGATAAAGTAAGTGCGTTTTACCAGAGTCAGTTAAAGGCAACTGGCTGGACGGTAGAAAATCTCCAAACCCTTCCTCAACTAGTAAGTATTGCTGCTACCAAAGGAGACTTAGAGGCCAACGTCATGGTCTCAGTAGATGTTGATAAAACTACTATCAGTCTTGGCGTAAGTAAAGGTGTTTCTTTGGAAGCCTCCAAAGGTCCTTCTTCTGATGAAACATATACGCCGGACAAGCTAACACCACCAACTGATTGAGGACTTGTTAGACTCGGGTAAAGTGTCGATGCTGTCAGTTTAGTGGATCTTAGAGCAGGATTGTGATATTGGAAGACAACAAGGGGCATGTTTTAGGGGAAGTAATATTTTCGTCCATTACAGGCTTTACTGCTGAAATATGGCAAGAAAATGCCCTGGATGATTTACTTTTGTCCAACAGTCCAGGCTTTGGTAGCTTTCTTAAGGTGGTTTCTCTTGAAAATGAACTTTCAGTTTTAGCTGTTGTACATAACGTAATTACTGGTCCGGTAGATACAAGCCACAGGCCTTGTGCACTTAAGATGACCAGGGAGCAGTTGAAAGTTGAACAGCCCCAGATTTTTGCTCTACTTAAAACAGAGTTGCATGCTCAGATAGTAGGCTACTTTCGAGAGGGGAGGATGTTTTGTCGTTTGCCACCACAGCCGCCCCAAATCCATGATTTTATTTACCCGGCCACAGCAAGCGAAATTTGTGCGGTTACGGAGGATCTTAGCTTTTTGCGTTCATTAGCTGGGGTTGTCACGGTGCCAGTTGACGAACTGTTAGCTGCCTCGGTTCGTGAAGCGTACAAAGTGCGAGGGGAAGATTACGCGTTTCTGGTGGCTGCTGGGCAAGCTATCAGCCAAATTGTTCGTGACGATTATGATCGACTGGTTGCACTTCTGCTTAAGGTAAAAGCAGACTAAATTACTGCTTGTCCCCCCACTTAAGGTAAGTCCAAATGGCTAATGTGACGATTGCAATCAATATTGTTGATACTGCAGAGCCGTAGGCCCAATCACGCACCACAAGGAATTGATTTTGGACCAGATTGCCTATGAACATGTTTTTGGCACCACCCAACAGATCTGGTGTTACGTAGTCGCCTAAACTAGGGACAAAGACCAGGGTGATACCAGCCATAATACCACGCAGGCTAAGTGGCAAAGTAATTCGTATAAAACTTTTCCAAGGGGATGCTCCCAGGTCTGCAGCAGCCTCAATCAAGCGCTTATCCAGTTTCTCGAGCGAAGCATAAAGAGGGAGGATCATGTAGGGCAGGTAATTGTAAACCATGCCCAGCAAGACTGCCAACGGAGTGTAAAGGATAATCGGAGGATTAGGAATGCCAAATTGTTGAATAATACTGGCCAAGATGCCTGTGGGTCTTAGGATAGTCATCCAAGCATAAATTCTAACCAAAAAGGATGTCCACAGTGGTGCGACCAAGAGTGTCATGCAGAGTTGTTGGTGTTTCCTGGGCACAACAAAAGCTAGCCACATGGCGCAGGCGAAGCCTAACAAAAGGCATATGCAGGTGTTTGCTAGGGCCAGTATCAGTGATCGCCAAAGGGTGTTGAGGTAAGGTCCTGAAAAAAAACGTATGTAGTTATCAAGACTCAATCCAAGATTAACCTGCCCTAGGTTGTTTCTTGTACCCAAACTAAAGACAAAAAGTATTGTCAGTGGCAACAGCATAAAAATTACAAGCCACAAAGCAGCCGGCAAGGCAATGATAGGACCGAATCCTAGGCGTGGACGCCGGTTTGTCCAAGCGGCATCTAGCACTCTCTCTTTGCAACCCCGAGTGGTTTCATAGCAAAGTAATTGTGACAGGGTTGTAGTTGGTTGTTAGTATTTCGTGATGATGAGGAGTGTTGGTCGGTGTGCCTGGTATTGTAGAAGGTCAACAGGGTCGTTAGTATTAAGAGCTGCGCCCTGGCAAGGTTACGGTTGTAACGTTGTCGTGCCAGTGGGCAAGGTCTGTGAGTGTAATGAGGTAGTCGACTGTCATGGAACAAGTTGTGGAGAGGAAGTATAACGGTCTTTCAGTTCCGCAGGGTCAGAGGATTAGGTTTGCTGGAGGCAGGCCGCAGTGTCCTGACAGGCCAATCATCCCCTTTATAGAAGGTGATGGAACTGGTGCTGATATTTGGCGAGCTGCACAAAGGGTAGTTGATGCCGCAGTTGAGCGGGCATACGGTGGCAAGCGCCGTATTGAGTGGTTTGAGGTGTTTGCTGGTGAGAAGGCTAACAGGCAGTTTGGAGATTGGTTGCCTTCCGATTCACTTGAAGCTATCAAGGAGTTTGGTATTGCAATCAAAGGGCCGTTAACGACACCGGTGGGTGGCGGAATTCGTAGCTTAAATGTGACTTTGCGTCAGGTCTTCGACTTGTATTGCTGCGTGCGTCCAGTAAGGTATTTCCCTGGGGTGCCATCTCCTGTGGTATCGCCAGCAAAGTTGGACGTTGTGATCTTTCGTGAGAACACTGAGGACGTATATGCCGGAATTGAGTATCAGATGGACTCCAGGGAAGCCAAGAGGCTTATCGAGGTCATTGAGGGTTTTGGCAAGAAGATTCGTCCGGATTCTGGCATTGGTATTAAGCCAATATCCAAATTTGGTTCGCAGCGTCTTGTTCGGCGGGCTGTCGAGTATGCATTAGAAAAGCAGCGTAAGGTAGTAACACTGGTGCATAAGGGCAACATTATGAAGTTTACTGAAGGGGCCTTTAGGGATTGGGGTTATCAGATAGCTCACGATGAGTTCAAGGATTCTGTGATCGCCGAGGAGCAGCTACACCAGGAATTTGGGGGCAAGCTCCCAGCAGGTAGAGTTCTCATTAATGACAGAATTGCTGACTCAATGTTCCAGCAAGTGTTGACCCGTCCTGACGAATATTCAGTTATTGCCACCACCAACTTAAATGGCGACTATTTATCGGATGCATGCGCAGCGCAGGTTGGTGGATTAGGTATTGCACCAGGGGCCAACATAGGTGACGATTGCGCTATTTTTGAAGCCACTCATGGTACTGCTCCTAAGTATGCTAACCAGGATGTAATTAATCCTGGTTCTGTGATTCTTTCAGGTGCAATGATGCTTGAGTACTTGCTCTGGACTGAAGCAATGGATCTTATCCATAGGGCATTTGGCAAGACTATTCAACAAAAGCGTGTGACGTACGATTTGGAGCGTCTTATGTCCGGTGCGACCAAGCTGAAGACAAGCGAATTTGCCTCAGCAATTATTGAGAACATGGGCTCGTGAAGGCTATCTACTCAGTAGAGGGTAATTTATTCCAAGAGGAGGAGGGGAAATATGTCGCAGCAGCAGCAAAAGGAAAGGCTCATTTACCTGCGACAGTGGGTTGGGGACAAAGTTGGTGTTGTTATGGAGAATGCTGTGGAGCACCACGGACAGCTAACTAACATTGTTTTCGATGGGACGAGGCTCATGTATATCATGCTAGATGATAAGGTCTGCCTCAATTTTGATCATGTTGTGCAGATCTGTGTAGAGAAGTAAAGGCTACAGGACAGGCGTGAGCAGTGCGCATAATTTTTTTGGGTACACCGGAGTTTGCTGTACCAACGCTTACAAAGCTGATCGCTTGGACTCATGGTTGTGTCTTAGCAGTAGTTGCGCAACCGGATCGACCAGCCGGTCGTGGCAGGAAGGTTCAACAACCGCCAACTAAGATACTAGCCGAAAAGCATGGTGTTCAGGTCTTTCAGCCAGAGAAGCTGTCCAGGTCGCCTGAGATTGTCGAGGCTATGCGGGCATTGAGACCTGATGTTTTGGTTACCGCTGCCTTTGGTCAAATCTTAAGGAGAGCGGTTCTTGAGCTGGCACCATATGGGGTTGTCAACCTGCATGGTTCGCTTCTTCCTAAATATCGTGGTGCCGCGCCAATTAATTGGGCAATTATCAATGGTGAAACCGTCACCGGTGTTACTACTTTGTTTTCTGATGAGGGTATAGACACTGGACCTATGCTATTGAAACGACAAGTTGCTATTGGCGCAGATTCAACCGCAGAGGACCTCAATAAACTGCTTGCCGAGATTGGTGCTAGCGTTGTTGTGGAAACCTTGGAGGCAATTAAGACGATGAGTATTAAACCTGAGCCTCAAGACAATAGCCAAGCTACTTATGCACCAATGCTTAAAAAGGAGTTGGGGCAAATTGATTGGTCTAGTCCATCTGCCAGCATACATAATTTGGTGCGCGGATTGGTGCCCTGGCCTGGCACTTATACATATCTAAATAGTGTTCCACTGAAAGTGGTGCGCACTGCACTGACGACAAAGACCCAGATGAGCCAGGTTGTCCCGGGTCAAGTTGTCTCCATTGGGGAGCAAATCTTAGTTTCTGCCGGTGGTGAGGGTAAGGAGTTAATTCAGTTGCTGGAAGTCCAGATGCCTAGCCGCCCTAAGATGAGTGCTCGCGAGTGGGCAAATGGGGTGCACTTGAGAGTGGGTACTGTGTTGGGATAGTGAAAAAGAAAGTACCTGAAAAGCCAAAGGAGTCATCTTCTGCAGGACACGATAAAGTGTCTAGGGTGCCGTGTGCTCAAGGCAAGGGGCTTGCTTCAAGGCTGTTAGCTCTTGAGGTTCTTATTAAGGTGGAGAAAGAAGGTGCCTTTGCCAATCTTGCACTGGCGGCGGGCTTTAAGCGCAAGAGCTTGTCGGAGAAAGATCGCTCATTTGTTACTGCATTAGTGCAAGGTGTTCTACGTCATCGTTCAGCTATTGATGAGCGAATCGCTAGACTTTCGACACAACCTTTGGCAAAAATGCCAACATCACTGAGAAACATATTGCGCTTAGGTCTTTTTCAGCTTGAGCAAATGTGCGATATGCCGCAGGCGGCTGTTGTGGATACATGTAACGAGTTAGCCAGAGCCACAGGGCACGTCGGGTTGGTGAAGTTTGTCAATGGTGTTTTGCGTGCTTACGTAAGACGCAAGCAGGCTTTTCTGGTAGAGGTTGTGGATATTGCTGATGCTAAGCAACTGGCAACCTTTCACTCCATGCCACTTTGGTTAGTGGAAAGGTGGCTGGCTATTTGGGGACCTGAAGAGACAAAGGCACTTTTAGAGTATTGCCAAACAATTCCGGCTCTAACCTTGCGGACTTGTGAGTTAGCCATTACGCCCGAGGGTTTGAAGGGATTGCTTGAGTCTCAAGGAATGCAGGTAAGACAAGGTCGACTTGTTGATTCATGCCTCATTGTTGAGGATCGCGGGACCTTTAAGGGACCTGTGGAAAAGCTACCTGGTTTTGCGGAAGGTCTTTTTATTGTGCAGGATGAAAGTGCAGCTTTTATTTCCAAGGTTGTCTCACCCGAGCCTGGACAGTTGGTGGTTGACCTTTGCGCAGCCCCTGGTGGCAAGAGTCTTCATTTAGCAGAACTTATGCAAGGCAAAGGAAGGGTAATTGCAGTAGACAGTCATGCGGGCAGGTTAAATCTTTTACGTAAGAGTCGCTGTCGGCTTGGGCTTACCAATATTGAGACTGTTGTAGCTGACTCCCGTAGCTTTATGGCTGATTGCCTTGCTGACCGAATACTGGTTGATGCGCCCTGCACAGGAACAGGAGTCATTAATCGTCGATCTGATCTTCGCTTAAAGCGTAAACCGTCAGACTTGCCTCAACTTGTTGGCATTCAAAGGGAGCTCATGCTGCATGCGGCAACTTTAGTTAAACCAGGGGGCATACTGGTATATGCTACTTGCTCAATCGAACCAGAAGAAAATGAACAAAATCTTGACTGGTTCTTAAATTCTTGCCGCAATTTTGTTGGCGAGAGTCTGGAGCCTTATATTTCTGCAGAGTTGCTTAGCGAGTGGTCACGTAGGATAGGAAAGCTTGAGCTAGACAAAGGAAGGTTACAAATTGTGCCTTGCCGACATAAGTTGTCGGGATTTTTTGTTTGTCGCTTGAGGCGCGTGGTGTAACAAGTTCTGAGTGTAGTTGACTCTTAATGATTGATACATTCATGCCTCTCGGGGTTTGACTGTTTAAGAGCAGGGGAAAAAAAAGTCAGCAGTATTTTTAAGGAAAGACCAACATGCTTGAATTGCTCTCAATATTAATGTTCATTGGTTTGGTGATTGTTTTTGCTAGTTTACGTTTCGTAAACGAATATGACCGTCTAGTGATATTTCGTTTTGGTCGAGTAGTTGGTATTCGCGGACCTGGTCCTTGCCTCGTTTTACCTGTGGTTGAATGGGCCAAGAAAGTCGATTTGCGCATTATAACTA
>JACQVM010000398.1 GCA_016209785.1 Candidatus Melainabacteria bacterium
CATTTTATGAGCAGCAAGCGTGTCATCTTCCTCAAGAATACTCGACGCTTAATAAGGGAGTTTCCAGAGGAAGCAAGACGGGATGCTGGTGCTCAGATACGTCATCTGCAAGAAGGTGCTGTTCCGGATGACTGGAAACCAATGCCATCCATTGCTGCAGGAGTGATGGAAATTAGAATTCACAAGCCATACGAGCACCGTGTTATTTACGTTGTCAAATTTCAGGAAGCTATTTATATCATCCATGCGTTTGACAAGAAGACTGATAAAACCCCTGTCCACGACACTCAAGTTGCAAAAAGAACATACTCTTACCTGCTAAGGATTCGCCAGGAGCAACAAGTATGAAAAAACACGATTACGAGATTAGTTCGGGAAACATTTTCAAGGACCTTGGTTTTGGCGATGAAGAGGCTGTCAATCTCTTGGCTCGTACCGACCTGATTATCGAAATTAAACGCATCGTCAAAGAAAATCGTTGGTCTCAAGCAGAGGCAGCAAAAATTCTCAAGATCTCTCAACCACGTGTTTCAGAACTTATGACTACTCGCATCGAAAAGTTTAGCCTTGATATTCTTCTAAAATTCCTGGCACGTCTTGGCAAGCATGTTTCATTTGTAGTTCAGGATGCCCCTAAAGTGGCCTGACATAGGAGCTTGTGGGACAACAACGATATAGAATCACGCCGCGTCTCTGGACTTAAGTGCAGCCTGCACATCTTTTAAAACGTCCAGGGCGTGCTGATACACGCACATTTTAATAAATGTCTGGTAGGGCACGCCCATCTTGTCGGCTGCTTGTCTGACGATAGCAAGTTGCTCTTTTCCCCAGCGGAAAGAAACACGAGCATCTTCAATCTCTTTGTCGGCCTCGGCAGTCATGCGGTTTACCTTAGCGTCAAGTCCAGGGTCTAGCTCGACTTCTCCCAGGTCTTCAATCTCATAGTCTTCTTTTGCCATTGGTCTAACTTAAACTTTAAAACAGGAAACTACCATCACGTCTTTACCTTCATCGAGCCAAAACCAATAAAGGCAGTGGCTTGTAGAGTAAGTCTCGAAACGTTGAAATTGCTCGTTCCAAGTTGTTTCTCCCTCAAAGAAGGTCACTATAGCGTCTCTTGGGGTGCTCAAATGGCGGGCATAGATGTGCAAAAGGTCAGGTGCTGTCTCGTCGAATTTGAACAGGAATTTAATTCCTTTGGTGCGCTGGACCTTGTACTTACTCATCTATTTATTCTAGACTCTTGTGGGCAAATGTGATCACTTTAGACACACAAGATGTGCTGGCCCCAAAAAATCTTAAACTGTTGCTGGTCGTTGTTTCGAGCCTGGTGGTATCTTTAGCGTCCGCTATAGACAGGCTGGCGCTTTTCAATAAAAGCTTTTACGCCTTCTTGAAAGTCGTCACTACGACCGGCAATTTCTTGCAGGCTTGCTTCATATTCGAGCAGTTCTTCCAGATCCCAAAAAACAGCACGGTTAACAGCTCGTTTTGTTAAGCCAAAAGCTTTAAGTGGTCCTTTGGCTAGCTGACCAGCAAAGTCCAGCGCTGTCTTCATGACTTGATCTTGCGGAACCAGCTTGTTTACAAGCCCCAGCTCTAATGCTTCTTTTGCTTCAAGCTTGTCTGTCGTGAACATAAGCTCGAGGGCTTTGGTAAACCCAATAAGGCGTGGCAGGAGAAATGTTGAGCCAGAGTCAGGAATAAGTCCTACTTTGGTGAATGACTGAATAAAGCTGGCATTGTCTGCTACAACCCGGAAATCACAGGCAAGGGCTAAGCTTGCTCCTGCACCGGCGGCGACACCATTGACAGCAGCAATTACTGGCTTTTCCATGCGGCGTATGGCAACGATAATGGGATTATAGCGTCGCTTGATGGAATCACCTAGTTGTGGACGCTGCCCTGCTTCAGCGCTTATGCTCCGACTTTGCAAATCTTGCCCGGCACAAAAACCACGCCCGGCACCAGTAATTATTACTACGTGCGCCTTGCTGTCCTTGGAGGCCTCCTTGAGAGCATCCTGGAGCTGAAAGGTTAGCTCGTCGCTAAATGAATTGAGTTTATCTGGACGGTTGAGTGTAATGACGCATACCTTGTCGTTGGTTTCGACAAGTACTATGTTTTCGTTACTCATTGGTTTAATCCTCACGAGAACTAGCCGTAAGCACAAGTATCTTAAATTATTCCGAGTTACCTACCGGTAAAATTAGCTGGACGCTTTTCTAGGAAGGCCTTCATCCCTTCTTTTTGATCTTCTGAAGAAAAAAGCATATAAAAGTTTTTTCGCTCAAACTGCAGTCCTTCATTTATAGAGGCATCAAATGTTTTCAGCACAGCTTCCTTAGCTAGTCTTACTGCAACAGGTGATTTCTTGGCAATGTCTTTGGCCACTGCTTTGGCTTCTTCAAGGAACAATTCTTTTGGAACAATCTTGTTTACCAGCCCCATGGCATAAGCTTCTTGGGCAGTTATTGGGCGTCCAGTTAAAATCATTTCCATAGCCTTGTGTTTGCCTATGACCCGGGTCAGGCGTTGAGTGCCCCCAGCCCCTGGTATGACACCTATATTTATTTCAGGCTGACCAAACTGGGCTGTCTCGGAAGCAATTATGATGTCGCACATCATGGTAAGTTCACAGCCGCCACCCAGGGCATAACCACTTACAGCAGCAATGATAGGCTTGGTGATATGACGAACTTTGTCCCATGTAGCAAATCTGTCTTTGAGCATGATACTTATGGTGGTTTCATCCGACATTTCTGTTATGTCAGCACCTGCTGCAAATGCACGCTCACTGCCTGTGAGAATGATGACTCGAACATTGTCATTGCCATCAAAGTCTTCGAGTGCTTGTACAAGCTCACTCATAAGCTCATGGTTTAAAGCATTGAGCACTTGTGGGCGATTGAGTTTAACAATTCCAATGTTGTCCTCAGTTTCGGTCAGGATGTTTCGATAAGTCATTGTCATCATGTCTAATCTCCCTAGAGTCTTTAATGGAAATCTTCTTAAGTAGGCTCTTTGTACAGCCGTTGTAGCTTAGCTGAATTTTTGTCCACACTCCCCACAATAAGCAAAAGAAATTGGCATCTCAGCATTGCAGGCATTACAGCGACGAAGCTCGACCGTTGCCTCAAACTGGGGTGCAGGACCTGCAGCTTTGCAATGAATACGTGGGTAGTCAATGTCTGTCTTGCGTCTAAATGATCGCAATCCTTCGGAGGTCTCAAAAGAGGCTGCATGTAAAGTCAGCCATTCTCGCGCATGTCCTATAGTGCTAGACCAAGAAAAATCACGCCAAAAGTTAACTTGTTGTTTTGTGTAACGGATGCATTCAGGTAGCTTGTTGTATAGCTTTTCAGCAAGTTGCTCTACTGCACTGTCCAGCATGGACATTGGTACAACTTGATTTACAAGCCCCCACTCTAAAGCTGTGTAAGCATCAATGGACTCACAAAGCAACAACATTTCACGAGCACGACGATCACCTATCACCATGGGCAACCACTGTGTGGCACCGCCTGCAGCTACACTTCCCCGAGCTGCGCCGACCTGTCGTATGGTGACATGGTCTGCAGCCACGGCTAAGTCGCAGGCTATATTGAGCTCGTTGCCTCCACCAACCACAGTTCCATTTAGGCGGGCTACGGTGGGTTTGCCTATGTTTCGC
>JACQVM010000399.1 GCA_016209785.1 Candidatus Melainabacteria bacterium
GTACAAGGCTATACCATTGTTGATTGTTAATGACTCAGGGCAGTGCACCGGGCTTTTTTTGGATTCACCTGCGTGCCAGCGTTGGGGACTTGATCAGGATCTTTCAGGTGTGGCCAGCATTGAATTGTTGTCTAGGAGGGGCTGGCAGTTGTATTCCTTTGGTCCAGCTACCGTTGCCAAAATTGTTGAGGCCTACACAGTTCTTACAGGACGTACAAAACTGCCCCCCCTGTGGGCGTTAGGTCACCATCAGTGCCGCTGGAGTTATCCTGATGAAAAGACTGTGCGTAATATAGCTCATGAATTTCGCAGTCGTAAGATTCCAAGCGATGCAATTGTGTTGGACATTGATTACATGGATGGCTACCGTGTCTTTACTTGTTGCCGGGAGCGTTTCCCAGATTTTAAGAGCATGGTTGCGGATCTTGCACAGGAAAACTTTCAGGTTGTCACCATTGTAGATCCGGGAGTAAAAAAGGACCCTAAGTACCGTGTGTTTACTAACGGGGTTAAAGAAGATGTGTTTTGCAAGACAGCTTCAGGCAAGTTGTTTCTAGACAAAGTCTGGCCTGGTACTGCAGCCTTCCCAGACTTTGTCCGTGAAGATGTCCGTCAGTGGTGGGCTCAGGAACACAAATTTTATGTAGATCTTGGCGTATCTGGAATTTGGAATGACATGAATGAACCAGCGCTCTTTAACAATCAAAAGCCACTGGGTGATGATGTGAGAGAGCTACCCAATGAGCAAAATCAACTTTTCATGCAACAAGCACCAGAAGGGCTAGTTGGACACTTTGAAGTACGTAATCTTTATGGCATGGAAATGAGTCATGCAACACATGACGGGCTAATTGAACTAAGACCCAACCAACGACCTTTTGTGTTAACTCGCTCTGGCTATGCTGGCGTACAACGATATGCTGCTGTCTGGTTAGGCGACAACATATCTTGGTATGAGCATTTAGCTAAGAGCATTCCAATGCTTATTAATATGGGGTTATCAGGTGTTGCATTTTGTGGGGCTGACATTGGTGGTTTTTGGCAAGACTGTTCAGCAGAGCTGTTGTTGCGCTGGTATGCTTTAGGTATCTTTTATCCTTTTTGCCGTAATCACTGCTCTTTATATGGAAGACCACAGGAGCCATGGGTTTGGGGCGCCGATATAGAGGCTAAATGCCGCAAGCTAATTGAGACACGTTATCGCTTAATTCCTTATATTCAAAGCTTATTCTGGGAGCATTTGCGTACTGGTGCACCACTGATGCGCCCTTTGTCTTGGCACTATCCTAATGATGCTATTGCTACAGAAATTGAGGATGAGTTTCTCTTTGGTAAGGATATTCTTGTGGCTCCTATACTTCAACGTGGAAAGACTATGAGGAGTGTTTACTTTCCGCCAGGGCTCTGGCATTCATTTGAAGGTGGAGGACATTTTCAGGGGGGAGCTACTCATTGGGTGTCCTTTCCGCTTGGTCATGTCCCGGCTTTTGTTCGAGATGGTGCCATTGTGCCTTTGGCAGACGTAGTGCAAAATACAGCAGAGCTTCATAACAGCCAAATAACCTTTGTATGCTATGGGGAGTCTGCTCAGGGGGTGTACTTTGAGGATGACGGTATAAGTTTCAATTATGAGCAAGGGCAGTATAACGAATGGATACTGACAATGGAGAATGATAAGTTTACTGCAAGTGTTGTGCATCATGGATATGAGTTGCCGTCTCGTAAATGTGCTTTTCTGAACAAAGGCAAATGGTGCTCAGTTAGCTTACCTGACCAGAGGACTTAAAAGGTTTTTGTATAGGTGTTGTTGTGTTTGTGTGTTCTTTTTGTCAAACTGAAAATCGCGTAGGTGCTAAGTTTTGCAGAAAGTGCGGACGACCCAAGGTCAAGCAATGTCTTAAATGCCAAACGCAGCTTCTGGACAAGGCAAATTATTGTCATTTGTGTGGTAATGCTGTTAACGCTCACGAAGGTGAACAAGAGCAGATTGGCAGCGACATATTTGCTGAAGAAGATCCAGACCTTCTTCCTAAATTTGAAGCATGATTAAAAGTTTGCCCTGACTTGTCAGACCACCAGCCCAAACCTGCGGTTCAGGCAACCTCCTTGTCCGTTAACGGAATGGAGTGTTTTAAGCTGTGTCTGTCTTAAACTGAAAATGAGTTGCCACTTTGTAACGCGATAGATTACACTGGCAATATGATAAAGAGCTTTCGCCACCGTGGCTTAAGGCATTTGTTCATCAAAGATGATGCCAAACTGCTCAATCACACCCAAGTTAAGCGCATTAACGTGTTGCTAGATTTCTTGGATGCTGCCGATAGGATTCAAGCTATGGACGTGGTAGGTGCCCATCTACACGAGCTAAGGGGAGACAGAAAAGGAATCTGGAGTGTGAGGGTATCCGGGAATTGGCGTTTGACTTTCCGCTTTCAAGACGGCGACGCCTATGACGTCAATCTGGAGGACTATCATTGATGGAATCGTTGAGAAATAAGCATCGAAAACCAACACATCCTGGAGAGCTTCTTAAGGAGATCATCTTGCCTGAGCTTGGCATTACACAAGCGGAGCTTGCTAGAAGGCTGCAGGTGTCGCGCCAGACGGTCTCAGAGTTGTTGCGTGAGCGCCGGCCGCTGACATCTGATATGGCAATTAGACTTTCCCGCCTGGTGGGTGGTACTCCCAGTGGCTGGCTAAGGATGCAACAGGCTGTTGATCTGTGGGGGATTGAGCATAACGACACTAAGAAATACGCTGGCATTAAAAAGATGCGCACGTCGAAAGAACGAAAGGCTGGATAAAAGGTTTGCAAGCCCAGCCTGAAGAGGCGAACACTGGATACCTTTATAGAGTAGAGTTGGCCAAAGCTTCCGCAGGAAAGTCAAATGCCACTACTGGTAATGGCAACGAGAGTCAGTGGGAAGATAACCTGCGCTCGATTGGTTCTTTCTAGAACCTATCCCACAAAAGGTCATCCCTGATTAGCCTATCGAAACCAGAAAGGCTGGATTTTAATGCAAAACTTGCCGAGAGCCAGAATTGAACTGGCGACACAAGGATTTTCAGTCCTCTGCTCTACCGACTGAGCTACCTCGGCAGATTATGTTACTGCTTCATATGCTGCTTATACTATGCACCTAAAGCAGAAACAAAAGCTCAATATACCACAGGTTGTTTACTAGTAGATTGAAGAGCCTGGTTGTGGCACCAGGCGATTATTGATGCCTGCAACCCTCAAACCGTCTTGATTTCGGACAACAAGAAAGTCTGCGGTCATCTGGTGTAACACAGGCTGTGCTCCAGAGTCAACTACAAGCGTCCCAGCAACACCAACAACCACACTTCCGTCCGGATTAATTGCTTCAGACAATACTGAGGTAGGGTGGAAGGAGGCAACTAGTTGCCCGTTGGCAACAGCGGAGGCTGTCTCAGGTGTCCAGAAATATGTTTGAAAAGCACTTTGTGCGTCTGGAGTCATCCAGGCAAAAGCTAGTTGGTGGCTTTCCTGAGCGGTGGCCGGTGCAAAGTCCATAGCTCCATTTAGCCACCATCTTACAAAGTCGGCTGCTAATGAAGGCTCAACTTTCGGCTCTTTAGCCTCAACTGAGGGTGCTTGGTCATCGGACCGGACAGCCTTGTTGGCAACGGCAGGTTCATTACGACTACTCAATCCACCAATAAAGAAGCCAAGAACAAGAACAATGATTAGCCCAAGGATAATCTTGTCCTGAAAAATCTTTTGAACTAATGCCCGACACAGCTCGTATAACATGCTTGTAGTGTGATTTCCTGGAGGACAGCAGTACGATTTTGGCTATAGTTGACACATTGCTTATTAATTGTGTTCCTCATTGCCAGAAAATCAAGATGCAGCATGGGGATGTTCCCATGGTTAATGTTAACTTGGCAGCATTGAAGCCGTGGAAAGACAACAAAAACCATAGAGCAAGCTCAAGGTTTAAACACGATGGCCTGTACAATGGGGGCGTCAAGTTAAGCTGGGTAAATCAAGATATGCCAGGACCTCCGGCAGTTAGAATCAAACCCCCGCCCTTAAGGGCGGGGTGCTTACAAGGAATGCGGCACGGGCTTGAACCCCTGCCGCATCTACCGCTGAAAGACCCCGGCGTTAACGCCGGGGTCTCCTCGCATGGGATCAACGACAGAAGATCGTACATAGGAGAAGGACACGAACATGTCCGGTGATGATCAATGGTCTGAAGGGCGCAAGTTTGTTGCCTATACGGTTAAACTGCCAGCCGATCAGTTGGCGGCACTTCAGTCTATCTGGCTTGAGCTAAAGAGACTTTATGGAACTCACTCGCCTGACAAGAGCGGCATGATACAGCAAGCAGTTGGGCAATGGTTAAGAAAATGGGACAGCCCGGACAGGCAAGAGCTCTTGAATGAACTCCTAGAAATTCGCGAGCACACACGCCGCCGCCAGTATAGGAAAGGTTAAGCACTGCCTAACTATTTTGTTGTTAGTCAGACTTGAGGTGATGATAAAGGTAGTAACCAACGCCAGCTAATCCAACTAGCACAATGGCTAGGTCAAATTTGTGCCAGATGTTCACGAAAAATGCCATGTTCTCGCCAAACTTAACTCCTATCCAGGTAAGAAAGTAGCACCAGATAAGAGAGCCCACAAACGTGAAGGTGCAAAAGAGAGTGAAGTGAGCCTTAAGTACCCCAGCCGGAAAAGAAATGAATGTGCGTACAACCGGCAACATCCGGCAGATAAAAAAGGTCCAGTCGCCATATTTGTCAACCCAACGGTCGGCAGCTTGTAAATCCTTTGGCTTAAGCATTAGCCACTTGCCGTGCTTCTCAATGAAAGGACGTCCGCCATATAGTCCAAGAAAGTACGAAGGAATAGAGCCAAGCAGGCAACCCAGTGCGCCAGCGAGAGCAGCAAGATGAAAGTTCAATTTACCTTGTTGCACAAGGATTCCTGCAGTAGGCATAATGGCTTCGCTGGGCAACGGTATATTGGCCGACTCTATGGCCATCATGACTACAACGCCAGCGTAGCCCCAGGAGGCAACGGAGTCTCTAATCATTTGTAAAACCGGGTCTAACAGTTCATGAATCACGAGAAACCTCGATAAAATCAACCCAAACGGTTCTCACATTCTAACCTTGAAAAGAGTATTCGTCTGAATTAACCGCTAAAACTAAGCTAAACAAAGGTCCTGGCGTGGCTCAACTTTACAAAACCCGATACTTTACAGTGGCTACCGCTGGGCATGTAGACCATGGGAA
>JACQVM010000400.1 GCA_016209785.1 Candidatus Melainabacteria bacterium
CTACCATGAATTAAATGGACTGGCCAGCTTTTTCCCGGCAATTGTTAATTGTCAAATCTTGGTCAAAGAGTGCCAAGGACAAGTTGAGTTTCTCAGGCGTGTGGTACCAGGTGGGGCTAGCCGTAGCTACGGCATTCAGGTAGCAAGAATGTCCGGACTACCACAAGAAGTTATTGATCGGGCACAAAACCTGATTACCCAAATGGAACGTAAGAGTGCTGCTAGCAAAGTCTTGGATGGACCAAGGTTGCGAAATATCTCGCTGACGGAGGTTATGCAGTTATCCTTATTTGCTCCGGATGGAGATAATAAGGTAGTCTCTGGACTTTCCAATGCCAATGAGAAGTGACTTAAGCTGAGGCAGGTTGAGCAGCACAAAAAGGCCGGTACAGTATGGTAGAAGTTTACAAAAGACAGGACTCGAGATCAGGCAAAGACAGAAGACGCGCTGCAATTTTGTGCTTGTTGCTTATGGGCTTACCCGTCGCAGGTACCCCGTCTATGATTATGCCTTGTCAAGCTGCACGAGCAGCATCTTCTGGTGTCAAAGGAGAGCCAACTGGGCTGGGCCTGGATGCCAGGACGCTTAAGCTCGTCAATCAAGGAAACTGGCCGGCTGTTGTGGAGAGGCTCGAGGGACTTACCGCTAAACCCACTGCAGTATCTCGCTTGAATGTCTGGCTAGCGTTTGCCTATCTCTTTCTGGGAAAGTGTGACAAGTTAGCCAAGAGCGCTCAAACCAGTGCATCGCAACCGGCAGGACCAGAAGGTAAGCTTGTTCAAGATCTGGTGTTGGTCTTTAGCGACACCTGCCAGACTAAGCTTGATGATGCGGAGAAGATACTTGCCTTACTGCCTGCATCGACAGGGGAAGACCCGCTGGTAAATCTTGCCAAGGCAGTGGTGGCAGGTAAACGTGGGCAAGCCGCTTCAGCTGTGACATTTTGTGAGAAGGCTGTTGAGCTTGCGCCAGGTTTTGGCTGGGCATGGAGAACTATTGGTTATCTTCAGTCACGTTGGCTCAAGGATAATGTGCATGCCGAGGACTCCTTTAAGAAGGCCCTTAAGATAGAGCCCAATTGCCCTGAAGTCCGAGATATGCTTGTTGACCTTTATCTTGTGCGTAATGACTTTGATCGAGCTATTGATGTCGCGACAGGTGGTATTAGGAGCAATGCAGCAGATGCTGGCAATTATTATCGGTTGGCCCAAATTTACACTCAACAATGGCGCCTGAGAGAAGCGCTCCAGCAGCTTAATCGAGGACTGGCTGTCAAAGCTAGTGATCCTCGTCTGCATAGAGTTAAGTCCAACATACTACGCTGTCAAGGAGATCTAAATGAAGCTATTGCCGAACAAAAGATTGCTGTCGAACTAAGTGAGAACAAAGTATTTGATCTCATTGAATTGGCCAACCTTAACTTGCTGGCTGGAAACGTCAATCGAGCGGCCGACAGCCTTAAGGAAGCGCTCAAGATTGAGCCTGGCAACAAGACTGCGTTTCAAAAGCTTGTCCAAATATTAGAGCAAGAAAGGCTCTATGCAGATCTAGTTAAGCAGTACAGCCAGCAGATTCAGATTAGTCCTAAAGATGCCTCAGCGCATCTAGGATTAGCAAGAGCATTGAAGGCAACCGGTAAGCTGGATGAGGCGGCAGTCCAGTTCAAGGAAGCTGCCAATTTAGAGTTAGCCAACCCTCAACCCCACCGGGAGCTAGCAGCAATATACATAGGCAAGAAAGACTTTGCCGGTGCAGCTAAAGAGTATACACGTGCCTTGAATGTTAACCCAACTTCCGTAGAAGATCTTGTGGCGCTGGGCTTTTGTTATGCTGAAAATGATGACTATTTGCAGGCCGAGACAGCCTTCGTAACCGCAATAGCATTGCAGCAACTAACGCAGCTTACCGGGACTAGCTCAAAGAGCCAGTTGGTGGATGTGATGAGATCTCTTGCGGTGCTGTTTTTAACTGAAGGAAGATACTCAGAAGCCTGCAATCAGTTTGAGGCAATTTGCTCTTCACCTAAAGCTCAGCCACAAGATAAGTTTCTTTTGCGTCAAGCCAAAGCCTTACGGGACAGGACCAGCTCCTCCGTTGGGGATCTGACGGCTGACTACGAAAAGCTGCCTGATGATCAGAAGATAGCTAATAGGCTGGAGCTTGTTGACACGCTTTTAAGGCTCAATCAGTCCCCGCTGGCAGAGACCTTGATTTTACAAATCCAAGAGGGCAAGGCAGATGGTCAGCGGCTTTCTGCTTTGTCCAGGTTGCATCTTCTCAAAGGTAATCTCAGCGCTGCTGAAGATGCAGCATCTAAAGCAACAGCGGTCAGCAATGAAGAGCCAGCAAGAATTGCCGAGTCTTACCTTGTGCTCGCCGAGATACAATTGGCAAAGGGTGATATTGCTAAGGCTTCAGCCACAGCAGCTCATGCGCTTGAGCTCAGTCCAAAGTCTTTTGCAGCCTATGAGGTGTTGGGTCGCATTTATCTAAGAAAAGGAGAGGTAGGTGAGGCAATTGACGCTGCCAAGAAAGCCCTGGAGGTAAACCCATATCATACGCCTTCATATATGGTGATTGGGGATGCTGAGGCGGTTAAGGGAAACTTCAAAAAGGCGCTTGCCAGTTATAAAAATGCCTCTGATCTTTATCCTGGCTGGCTGCCTGCCCACAAGTCGTTGCTGGCAATGTACCGTAAACTGTCTCTCAAGGACCAAGCAAGCAAAGAAGAAGAGCAAATTGCTCAAAAGGAAAAGCAGCAATAGGGGTTGTTAGAGAGATTGTCCATCACGAGCTAGTTGCCGGGAAGATGATGATGGACGCTGAAGTGTCACGACAAGAGTCCTCACGCTCAGAATCTTTCTTACTAAAGCGTCAACAAACTTCTTGCCACCTCTGGCGTTCATATGTGATGTGTCGTAGAAGTCTTCTGTGACAAACTGCGCACCATGATTAAGATCGACCAGTGGACACTGCCAGCGGGCAGCAGCTTGCTCAAGATAAGCAATGTACTTATCGTAGGAGCCTTTTGGCATGAGTGTCATGTTGGCTGCCGTAAGGGGCATATTAACGATGACTACCTCTATGCCGCAGTTTTTGCACAGGAGAAGAAGCTTATCGAGAAACATGCTTTGCACGGCAAATAACTGTTCGTTAGCTGTGCGATAGCGCTTCCGATATTCTTTGGAATTATCTTCATAAGAGTAGGGCTGATGAGTTTTTACGATAAACATGCCCTCCTCAACTTCAGAACGTAAGTTGCTGGGCATGTTCTTGGAAAGATCTAGGGTATTGAGCAGACTTTCTGAACAAACGTGTTGAGCAACTGGTCCGAGTCTCTCCTTAAGTGCTTGGGCCAGCACAACTTGGATGTCTAGTTTCTTTCCCCACAGATAGACAGTCTTGCCAAAGAAGTAATCAAAACGTTGCCAAATTTGAGGCATGGCCAGTGCCACTATGTCATCAATACTGGTGAAACGCTTAAGATAACGGAATGCCGGCGTTCCACCTGCACAACGTACACCGTTATCGATAAAGTCACGCAACGACAAGGCGAGGATAATGACCTGTGGCTGCCGCTTGAGGGATACCAGCGCCCTGGCTACTATGTAGTCATCCGAAACCATGGCTCCAGGCAGAGAAAAATTAAAGCAGGGGGCTCCACCAAGCCCAAGTCGCTGAGAGAGTACCTGCTCCATGTATACAGATCGGTGATGATGGACATAATCAAGATCTTTATTAAGAACATCTGCATCAAGACGTGACACGGGATGCATAACAAGCGATGAACCAAGAACAACAATTTTAGGAGGCGACTTCTGCTCCCGATATTCGTGCATGGCCCACCACACCCAGGTGTGGGCTGCAGGCAGGCTTTCAGGATCAACTGTGGCTAAAGGCCGTGTAGCAAGTAGAAGTCCATTGAGCAAAAGCAGGAAAACAACAGCTAAACTGATGTGGCTTGTAATTACGCTTGTCCAAAGCATGTTGGTATTGTTGCGGTCTGATGGCAGAGGCATTTCTTAAAACTGGAAGTAAATGAAGCGTGGTGAGGTGTCAGGAGAGAAGACCAACAAAAGTCCTACAACTATGGTCATGTAGACAGCTTTGAGTGCCTTGGGGAAGGCTGGCTTTTGCTCTAGCTGTGACCACCAGTGCCCTACTAGTTGTCCGGCAAACAATAAGATGAGCACACATGGCAGAAGAAGGAAAATAACCGGATTAGAGGTTGCCGCTATAGTCAGGCTCCATGGACTTGTTGTCTGGGACGTGCCCGACAGAAAACACAGCTTAGCCAGAATTTCCAAGGCAGATTTGATGGTGTCTGCCCTAAAGAAGACCCAGCCAAGGCAGACAAGATGAAATGTCAGGATCACAGAGGCGATATGAAAAACCTTTGTGGTGCCGACTTTGGCAAGCCAGTCGATGCAGGCAGTGAAGCGCTGATACTCTTTATGCAGAACTAAGAGCACTCCTTGATAGGCACCCCATACCACAAAATGCATGGCGGCTCCGTGCCATAATCCTCCTAGAATCATTGTAATTAACAGATTGCGATAGTTGAAAAGCTTTGAGCCCTTACTGCCACCCAAAGGAATAAAAAGGTAGTCCCTGAGCCAGGTAGACAGTGATATGTGCCAGCGGTGCCAAAACTCCGATATTGAGCCGGCCAGATAAGGCAGATTGAAGTTTGGCGGAACTTTGAAGCCAAGCATAAGTGCTGAGCCACGTGCAATATCTGTGTAGCCAGAAAAATCAAAGTAAATCTGAAAAGCAAAAGCATAGACAGCCAGCCACATATCTACACTGCTTAACAGGTAAGGATGTTGGAAGGCGCTTTGAACTACAACTGCCAGGTTGTCGGCAAACAAAACTTTCTTAAAGAGTCCAAAAAGAATTAAATGAGCTCCTTCCTCAAACTTGTCCATCTCAAAATGCTTGGCTAGCGAAAGTTGTGGAATAAAATCCTGATAGCGTTTAATCGGGCCAGCAATCTGGGTTGGGAAAAAGCTGGCAAAAAGGGCAAATGCTGGAAAGGATTTAACTGGGGCACCACCTTTGTACACCTCAGAGATGTAATGGATAAACTCAAATACAAAGAAAGAAATTCCCAAGGGCAAGATAATTTCCCACGGAAAGGCAAGAAGATGAGCTCCGGTAGGCGCCAGCATGCCATTGGCTAAATCAAGGGTAAAGTAAGCGTATTTAAAATATCCAAGAATAACAAGGTTGGCCGCAATAGCCACAACCAAGAGTGCTTTGCGGTTGCGATTACTATGGTGAATTGCAAGACCAAAGAAATAATTGATGAGCGTCAAACCAAGAATCAAAAGCCCATAAACAGGCTTCCAACTCATATAAAAGATATAGCTTGCCACCAGCAGCAGTGGCGTACGAAACTTC
>JACQVM010000401.1 GCA_016209785.1 Candidatus Melainabacteria bacterium
ATAGAGTTGTCTCCTGATGCTGACTTTGTTCATGATGCCAAAAAACAGCTTGCCCAGTTAGACAGTGACTTTGCCCACAGTGAAACAGAAGAGCCCGAGGTCAAAATGAACATAATGCCGCCGCCAGGAGCGACTAACGTTCATAGCGATCATTTAATGCGCTCAGGTGAGGCTGGTCCTGCAGAAACTCAAAGGGCAAAATCTGATGTTAAAGACAATGTCAACATGTTTGTCCAGCCGCCGCAGGAGCAAGGTGCTCAGAAGAACAACTGAGATAAGAAATGGCCATTGATATTGCAGCTAAGCTAAGAGCTGTTGCGGACATTATTGAAGGACGCGTGGTAAACGAGGATCCTCGTGTGGCTATATGTGTTAAGGGGTCGGTGTTGGGGTTTCCAGCCACGCTTGAAGCCATACACCCAAATTGGCCTTTTGGCGTTATGTACTATGTGGAAACACAAATCATAGAAGACCCAGGTAAAACCAAACTGAGCGAGCCTTTGAACCTAACAGTTTGCCCGAGGTTTGGTCGGGGACTAATGGCCTTTTTTGCTCATCTATTCCTCTTTGAAGCAAGAGGAATGTCTGTCAATGACAAACGATTGGAATCCAGGTTTATTATCAGCTACAACGATGGTGCTCAAGCAGAGCGTTATGTTAAATACCCTGGCAACCCAGATAGAATTCAACGCCTGGAAGAGTTCTCAAAGTTTAGCGAGCTCACCGTTCGCAGCGATGCTGGACTTTACCTGGCGCAACCCCAGTCATTCCGAGCCCTTGATCTTGACATTTGTAGGGAAACGTTCCGTCTTCTAGGTGAGCTAGGACAGGTTTTGTTTGAAGCTTTCTAGAGTCCTTAGGATAAGCCTCCAGTGTTAAGATAAGTCCAATAGCCTACATATAAATTAGGGCTAACATTAAGATGTGGACTGGCTAATCAGAAAGGTAGCCAAGGAGAGTGTTGCAGCAGAAGGTGAAATTAGAGAGCACCACTAGCCACAAGAAGGACCTATCTCCTTTGTGGTTGATTGTCTTGTTAACTTTTCTTATGGGCGTAGGCACTGTTTTGCTTGTGCTTTGGGCTCAAGAGTCTTGGAGGCAGGACAAGGACTCTGGTGCTTGGAAAAGAAACACAGCAAAAGTAGCTATTGGTCCTATTGATGTCAGAATTAGCGCAACCGGGGTCATCCGCCCGTACAATCAGGTTAAGATTAGCCCTAAATTTACTGGACTGTTAAAAAAACTCTTGGTCAAACAAGGAGACTCTGTCAAGAAGGGGCAATTGCTGGCTGTGATGGACGACAGCAACTTGTTGGGCCAAGTCCAAGCGGCCAGAGCAGCTGCACTGGTGGCTCGATCCAATTACCAAAAGGCTATCCACGGAAATCGTCCCCAGGAGGTTGCATCATCGGCTGCACTGCTTTCTAAGGCAGGAAGCATGGTGCGGCACGCAGAGCTAGCAGTAGTAAGAGCCCAGGCACAGCTTCAGGCAGTTGCAGCTCAAGTAGAACGTGATGACACTAATGCTCGTCGCTTAACAGATCTAGCTAGTCAGGGGGCTGTATCTGATCAGGAAAGACTTAATGCTGTTACCCAGGCACGTGTAAGCAGATCGCAGGCAGACCAGGCAGCAGAGGAATTGAAGCAAGCTGAGTCCATGTTGTCACAAAGCAAGGCAGATTTGGAATCTGCCAGACAACAGTACAGTATGATGAGGGCTGGTTTTCGTAGTGAAGACATTCAGGCAGCTAGAGATGCTATGGTCCAGGCTGAAGGTAACCTGAGGTTTCTAGAAAGCCAGTTAAACGACACACGCATTAGGGCACCATTTGATGGCATAGTTTCTCAAAAGTATACCGATGAGGGCTCTATAGTAACGCCTACCACTGCTTCTACTACACTATCGGCCACGTCAAGCTCCATTTTATCCTTGGCCGGACGTTTGGAATTGGTGGCATCTGTTGCAGAAACGGATATAGACAATATCAAGGTCGGTCAGCCTGTAGAGATTATTGCTAACTCTTATCCAGACAAGGTCTTTCATGGCACAGTAAACTTAATTGCTCCTGAGGCGATAGTTACGCAAAATGTCACTACCTTTGAAGTCCACGCCACCATAGATGATGATCCTGACCATCAGTTGATGTCAGGTATGAACGTAAGTACCCAGTTCTTGGTTGGAAGAAAAGAAAATGCTCTTTTAATTCCTACTTCGTGCATTATCTCTAAGCAAGGCAAAACTGGTGTGCTTATTCCTGACAAAGATGGCGTTCCTGTTTTTCGACCAGTTAAGGTTGGTCCTATAAGTGGTACCCAGACAGAATTAATAGATGGACTAAGCTCAGGAGATTTAGTGTTTATTGGCCTTACTAAAGCCCAATTGGAAAGTGAAGGCTATATGGACACAAGTAAGTTTCAACCACATGCAGGTTTTGGTGCAAAAGGCCAACCTCAGATTCCGCGTGGATTTGGAGCAGGGAAGTAAGAGTGCCATAATATGGACCTCTGGGAATTAGTCAAGCTTGCCTGGCAAGGGATAGTAAATAATCGCTTACGCAGTGGCCTCACAGTTTTAGGCATCATAATTGGTATTGCTGCTGTAATTGCCCTTTTAGCTATTGGGCAAGGGGCAAAGCTTGAGTCTGAGCGTCAAATACAAGCTTTGGGCTCAAACCTTGTATTTGTCATGGCTGGTGCTGCTTTATCTGGTCATGTTTCTCTTGGGCTCGGTAGTGCTTCAACCCTTACTTGGGAGGATGCCCAGGCTATACGCGATGTTTGTCCGGCAGTAGAAAATGTTGCTCCTGGTCTTGATAGCTTGCAACAAGCTCAGTGGGCCGGACAAAATACCAATACCAACATTGCAGGCACTGTGCCTGAATATCCCATCATAAGAAATTTTTACCCAGCCAGGGGACGGTTTTTTAATCAGTCCGAGGTGGATCACAACGCAAGGGTCTGTGTTTTAGGTGAGACAGTCGCCAATAATCTTTTTGGTACTGTAAGTCCAATTGGAAAGCAAATTCTAATTAGAGGCGAGTTTTTTGATGTAATTGGTGTCATGGAGCACAAAGGGGCAACGCAGTTTAGAGACATGGATGATCAAATATTTGTACCACTCTCAACGGCCTATAATCGCATTTTTGGACTAAATGCTGCCACAGGGCACCGCATTCAGTTTCTTCTTGTGCAAGCCAAAAGCCAGGATGACATCCTGCAGGCACAGTTTCAAATTACCAACCTGCTTCGTTTGCGGCACAAAATTCGACCACCCATGGTTGATGATTTCCGCATAAGGACACAAATGGATCTTCTCCAAACGGCCGAGTCTATAACCTCGGTCTTTACAGTACTGTTGGGATCAACTGCAGGTATTTCTCTGATTGTTGGTGGCATTGGCATCATGAACATTATGTTGGTATCTGTGACAGAACGCACAAGAGAAATAGGCATTCGGAAAGCAGTAGGCGCCAGATTTGCAGACATCATGTGGCAGTTCATCATTGAGGCAAGTGTACTTTCAATGTCAGGCGGCATGGTGGGTATTGTTCTTGGCTTGGTAAGCTCGCATACCATTTCACACTTTTTACAGTGGACCACTGTTGTTACACCATGGTCGGTTGTGCTTGCTTTTGCGGTGTCTGTTGCGGTTGGATTGTTTTTTGGTATTTACCCAGCGCGACAAGCTGCTCGACTTGATCCTATTGTGGCGTTGCGAGCTGAATAAAGATGATTGAATTACGTGAGGTAACAAGAATATACAACGCCGGTATCCAGCCAGTCTCTGCTTTAAGGGGTATTACACTTAAGGTTCACTCTGGTGAATATATGGCTGTCATGGGCGCATCTGGATCAGGCAAGTCAACGCTC